>LR026962.1:160250-200981 GCA_900498215.1 uncultured Paludibacter sp.
CCATCGTCATTTGAGCGAAAATTATCTCGTTCTTCTCCAAGCATATACGCGTAGCATACGTGGCGGGCATCAAAATATTCTTTCCGGTATTTTTCAAGAATTTCTTTGATTTTGTCCACATCGTTTACAGGCAAAGCAAAAGAAAGGAATTTACTCCCTTTCTCCTTGTAAATTCCTTCNGCCGGTTTTAATATGGTTTTATACTTATCAGCCATTAAATTCTTGTTATTTTCGCTCCCAATGCATTTAAACGTTTGTCAATATCCTGATAACCGCGGTCAATTTGGTCAATGTTGTGAATGGTACTCGTACCNTCGGCTGCCATTGCCGCGATAAGTAATGCAATTCCGGCGCGAATATCGGGAGAACTCATTGTAGAAGCACGCAGATGGAGATTTTTTCCCAATCCAATTACGGTAGCTCGATGCGGATCGCAAAGGATGATTTGAGCGCCCATATCTATCAATTTATCCACAAAAAACAGACGACTTTCGAACATTTTTTGATGTATCAAAACGCTTCCGTTGGCTTTGGTTGCTACCACAAGAAAAACACTTAATAAATCGGGAGTAAGTCCGGGCCAAGGAGCATCAGCAATGGTCATAATAGAACCGTCAATAAACGATTCGATACTGTAATTTTCCTGTGCAGGAATAAAAATGTCGTCGCCTTTTTGTTCTAAAACAATTCCTAAACGGCGAAAACTGTCGGGAATTATTCCCAATTCATCATAAGCCACGTTCTTTATTGTAATTTCTGAGCCTGTCATTGCTGCCATTCCTATAAAACTTCCCACTTCAATCATATCGGGCAACAATTTGTGTGAACAGCCTTTGAGTTTTTTCACACCTTCGATGGTAAGTAAGTTTGAACCAACACCTGTGATTTTTGCTCCCATAGAATTAAGCATTTTACAAAGTTGCTGTAAATAAGGTTCGCAAGCGGCGTTGTAAATGGTGGTTTTTCCTTCGGCTAAAACGGCTGTCATTAAAATATTGGCAGTTCCTGTTACAGATGCCTCGTCTAACAGCATATAACAACCTTTTAGTTTTTCAGCTTGGATTGTATATGTTTTATTATCAGCATTATATTCAAAATCTGCTCCCAATTTTTGAATGCCTAAAAAATGCGTGTCTAATCTTCGTCTTCCAATTTTATCGCCGCCGGGTTTGGGAATAATTGCTTTTCCAAAACGTGCTACAAGTGGTCCTACAATCATTACGGAACCTCTTAAAGATGCACTTTGACGATAAAATTTTTCTGTTTGAAGATAATTTAAGTCAATATTATCTGCTTGAAAAGTGTAGGTGTTTTCCGTTGTTTTTTCAACTTTTACGCCTAAATCTTTAAGCAACTCTATAAGATTGAGAACGTCAAGAATTTGTGGGATATTACTAATTGTTATTTTCTCAGGTGTGAGTAATACAGCGCAAATCACTTGTAACGCTTCGTTTTTTGCGCCTTGCGGAGTAATTGTGCCTTTGAGTTTATGTCCGCCTTCAATTTTAAATGATGACATCTTTTAGTTATAAGCAATAAGCGGTGAGCAATAAGTAATAAGTAGCAAAAATAAAGTTGAATACCAATTGTACATCTATTACNATTTAACAATTCAACTATTTAACTAAATACACTAATTATTTCTTTTTATTGTTGTTATTGTTTCTGTTGTTTTTTTTATTTGTTTTGCCTGATTGCAGTATGTTTTTGCTTTCCATCAGTTTGAGAAAATCTTCCGAAATGTCTAATTTACCGTGTGAAAGTTCCCTTAAATCGTCAAAAATCTTTTTATCGTCCACTACTTCTTTATTCCATGTGAGAAAACACTTTTTCATTTGGTTGGCAATCATTCTGATAAGNTCATTTTTTGTTTCTCCTTCAGGATAATTTGCTATTTTTTCGATCATCTCTTCCAAATTTCTACCGTAATGCATATAAACAATCCGCGAATTTTTATATGGAATGGTTTCAGGACGCGTATATAAATTTTCTTGTTTCACAATTTCATAAGGATAGTCAATATCCAACTGGAAATCGGACATAATTGCAACGTGATCCCAAAGTTTGTGTTTAAAATCATTTACATCACGTAAATATGGAAAAAGATTTCCCATTGTATTTATAATGCTTTGAACACATTTTTTTCGTTCTTCACGTGTTTCTATTGTAAGTGCATATTCTACCATTCGCTGAATATTTCGTCCGTATTCAGGCATAATTAGTTTTCCTGTAAGTGTGGGATAGTCCATAATCAGTAAATAGTTTATTGTTAGTAGTTAGTAGTTGGTAATTTATTTTGAATCAGCGACTTAATTTGGAAGAACAGCGACGAGTAGTCTATTTCTTTTCTTTAGTTAAGTAAATTAAAGTTGGAAAGTGGTCGCTATAACCGTTAAGCCATACACCTCCTGCATGGGTACGCAACGGGCTTCCTTTATAAGTTCCTTCTTGCTGGATAAGAAAACTTTTATTAAAAACTTCCGCTTTCCAAAATCTTAGGTGTTGATTATCGGAATGTATTAATGGTTCGGAAATAATAATTTGATCAAATAAGTTCCACTGACCATTGTATGCTAATGTTCCCACTCCACTGTCTAAAATTCTCCACATAGTGTTATATAACCCTTCTTTAGGAACATCTTCCATATTTCGTTTGGCATCTAACACTTCTGCTGTACTTTTGTTTTGCGGGTCGTCATTTAAGTCGCCCATAACAATGATTTTAGCATTTTCATCCACTTTATAAAGCGAATCTACAATAGATTTTGTAAGTTTTGCAGCCGCTATTCTGTTTGGTTCTGATGCCACTTCTCCTCCATAACGTGATGGCCAGTGATTAACAATTACATGGACTTTTTCTCCCAATAAATATCCGCTCACCATTAATTGGTCGCGTGTACGAAAAGCCGTATCAGGAGTATGTAAACGATAAGACTTGCTGTTTGTTACAATAAAATCACGTGGATTATATAACAACCCAACATCTACACCACGGCGGTCAGGACTTTCATAATGCACAATTCCATATTGACGGCTTGCAAGGGTCGGTTGTTTTACCAGATCTTCCAATACTCCTCGATTTTCTATTTCCGATACTCCTATAATAGAAACGCCATCAGGAGTTACATCTAAACCTATTTGTGAAATAGCGTAAGACATATTTTTAATTTTTGCTTTGTATTTATAACCCGTCCATTTCATTGCTCCATCAGGAAGAAATTCTTCATCTATATTGGGACCATTTATAGTGTCGAAAAGGTTTTCTAAATTATAAAAAGCCACGCTTACCGCTTGCAGATTCATTTTTATTTTAGAGGCAGAACTTGTTTGGCTCGAACCGCAAGAGATAAATGTAAAAATAATAGTTAACAGGAGAAATACTCGCAATGTTGTTTTCATAATAAAATATGTATTTTTATAAACTGTATTAAACAACAAAATTCAGAAAAAAATATGATATAAAAAAGAAAAATAAAAAAAATCTGATTAAAAANATAGTTGCTTAAACATAATAAAAATAGAAAATGTTATTATAACATATCCCTGTTGTGTTTTCTGATGTTAAAATTATGTTCATTAAACTTTCATTTTAAAATAAAAAACACGTCAATTTACAAAAATNNATTTTAATAATNGCAAATATTNTTTATTTTTTTATTAAATCAATTTACATATAAAGATTATAAAAGAAGANTAATTATTAATTGGAAAAAATGTTGTAACTTTCGCAACTTTTTCACTTTAAATTTTTTAAACAATGTATATAAACCATTAGAAATCTATGAAAAGAGTATTGTTGCTATTTATTGCTATTATTTTTGCTATTTCTGCTTCGTTTGCTCAAACAAGAGCTACAGGAGTGGTAAAAATTGCAGAATCCGAAACTCCGCTTCCAGGCGTAACCGTCACTTTGTTACAACAAAACATTTCTGCGAAAACGAATGCAAATGGAGAGTTTCAATTAATTTATGTTAAGGCAGGTTCTGAAGAAATGAGTTTTTCGCGCCCTGGTTATTTGCCTCAAATTAAAGTGGTAAATATTGAAGAAGGGAAGGAAAATAATTTAGGTACTGTTTATTTAAAAGTAGATGTACAAGAAGAAGCTCGTCAGGAAGCTGTATTACAGTTAAGTGAATCCGATTTTAGTGAAGACGAAGGAAAAGCGACTCAAAACATATCCACGAGCTTATCGAAAAGTGATGTTTATCTTTCACAAACGGCATTTTCTTTTAGTCCGATGCGTTTTCGTTTACGCGGTTACGAGCAAGAATTTGAATCGACATACATCAATGGAGTTGCTTTCAACTCTTTAGACAGAGGAGGTTTTAACTATTCAAGTTTAGGAGGTTTGAATGATGCAATGCGTAATAAAGATGTAACAGTTGGGTTGGAAGCCAATTCATTTAGTTATGGGAATCTTGGTAGTAATACAAATATTATAAATCGCGCCGGTTCTTTTGCTGCCGGTACCAAAGTAAGCGCCGCTTTTAGTAATCGTACGTACAAACTTCGCGGACAAGTAACACACTCTACGGGAATAATGCCAAATGGGTGGGCGTTTACAGTATCGGGATTATTCCGCTGGGCTGACGAAGGAATTCAACAAGGTACATTTTATAATTCTGCCGGCTATTTTCTAGCTGCAGAAAAGGTATTTAATCCAAGACACAGTCTTTCATTAGTTACTTATGGCGCTCCTACAAAGAGAGGACAGGCGAGTGCAGCAACCCAAGAAGTGTACGATTTAACAGGTACAATTTATTATAATTCATACTGGGGATATCAGGATGGTAAAAAACGTAATTCACGTGTTGTTAAAAGTTTTGATCCTACTGCTGTTTTAACACATGATTTCAAAATAAACGAAAACCAACGTCTTCGTACCGGACTTGCATATCATTATAGTATGTATAGCAATTCAGCATTAGGATTCTACAATGCGCCTGATCCACGTCCGGATTACTATCGTTATTTACCGAGTTATCAAACAAACTCAGATGATGTGGGAATGATTACTACGCTTTGGAAATTTGTAGATGGTGAACCTATGGTTCCTTCTGTTTCACAAATTAACTGGGATGGTTTATATAGAGCCAATTATCAAAATAATGTGGTGAATCCTTCGGGAAGCGCTAAATATATGGTAGAGCGTCGTCATAGTGATTTAATGGAAACAGCATTAAATTCTACATATAGTAATCAGTTGAATCGTTATTTGAAACTTACTGCCGGGATTGAAGCAAAATACGCGAAAGATATGAATTATAAAACCGTAGATGATTTGTTGGGTGGAAATCAATGGATTGATATTGACCAATTTGCAGAGCGCGATTTTCCTTCTAATCCTGATATTATTCAAAATGATTTAAATAATCCCAACAGAGTTGTGAAAAAAGGCGATANTTTTGGCTATCATTATGATATAAATATTTTACATGGAAGCGCTTATTTGCAAAATGAATGGAATTTATCACAACTGGATATCTACTATGCAGGACAAGTAACTTATACACAATTTAACCGTTATGGTTATATGAAAAACGGGCGTGCTCCTGAAAACTCTTATGGTGCCGGAAAAGTTTGGTGGTTTGTTGACCCATCAGTAAAAGCCGGTGCGACATATAAAATAAACGGACGCAATAGATTATCAGCTAATGTTTTAGCTGAAACATTGGCGCCGATTCCAAGCGGGGCATATGTCTCAGAAAGAATTAAAGATACACGCGTACGTGACCTTGAGAGTAGGAAAGTATTATCGTATGATTTAAATTATTCTTTATCATACTCTGCAGTAANNGGNAGNGTAAGTTTNTTNCAAACNNAAATACTTGGAGGTACTGAAAGTTTTGGATATTATGATGATGCGGCACAAACATTTATTAATTTTATGCTTTCTAAAATTAATAAACAATACAGAGGCGTAGAAGCAGGTGTTACCGTAAAAATAAACAAAAATTTCTCAGTTTCCGCTGCAGGTACGTATGCTGATTATAAATATACTAATAATTCAATAGGAACTATGAGTTGGGAAAATGGAGCNNAACNAGATNAAANAGATTCAGTATACACAAAAGACTTAAAAATAAATACAGGACCACAATTAGCTTGCAATATAACGTTGGATTATTTTCATCCTAAGATGTGGTTTGCCGATATTACATTAAATTATTTTGATAATAATTATTTAGATTTTGCACCTGATAGATATACTAAGACCAGTTATGCGCTTTATAAAACCATTCCAGGTGCAAAAGAAGCTCTTGGAACTCAAGAAAAATTAAAAAGCGGCTTTTTGCTGGATGCTTCTATTGGCAAACTTATATATTTGAAAAACAAAAAATCACTTAATATAAACTTAAGTTTGAGTAATATCTTGAATAACACAAGTATGATTACTGGAGGTTATCAACAAGGACGTATGCCAATTACCGATGGAGTGTTGGACGCTGAAAATTTGAACAAATTCCCTAATAAGTATTATTATGCTTGGGGATTCAATATGTTTTTGAACATTGGGTATAAATTCTAAACTATAAAAATCTAAATATAGAAGAGATATGAAAAATAAAATAATCATAAGCACACTTGTTTTGGCTGCGGCGCTATTTACGGCTTGTACTCAAACAGAGTTTGATGCTATCCCTGTAGAAAATCTAATGGGAGATTCGCTTACTACCACATATACAATTGCACAACTGAAAGCAGAATTTATGAAAAAATCAGATGCTTATTCTGATACCAATACATTATCAGACCTTTACACTTCTGATCTAATTTTATCTGGTAAAGAAGTAGTAATAAGTGGTTACATCACTTCTACTGATGTGGAAGGAAATGTTTATAAATATTTTACTATACAAGAAAATAAAGAAGGAGGACAAGCTATAAAAGTTTCTGCAGATGCATCTGGAATTTCTGGAATGTACACTATAGGACAGCGAGTTTGGATTCGTTGTAACTATCTACACATAGGAAATTATGGTCAAGCTCCACAGTTAGGTAATCAATATNTTAATACGTCAAGATTTAAAGTCAAAAAATCAACCAATGATACTATATATCGAATAGAGCCCGGACGTNTACCTTTACCAATTGCTGAAAGACATATCCATGCTTATGGAATGCCTGATCCTTCTGTAATAAAAGCAGATACGATGACAATAGCGCAAATTAACGCAGCAAAATATGATACATTGGTAAATAGATTGGTTTGTATTAAAAATGCTTATTTTACGGGATTTGATGGAAGTAATAAACCACTTTCGGGTGAAAACCTTATTTTTGCACCATCAACAAACGGAGTTGGTTATCCTCAGCTTCGTATGATAACTGATGGAACAGGAAATGTTGCAATCGCTACCAGTGAATACGCTAAATTTGCTACTTACGCTCTTCCCACATCCAATTATCGCGGTAACATTACAGTGATAGTAGGTTGGTATAAAAATTACACCGATGCGGATGGAGTATGGCAATTAACTTTACGTACTCTGAAAGATTTGGGACCCGGATTTGAAGAATATTTAAATCAAGTAAATTACAAATAACTTAAACTTAANAATAGTATGAAAAAGAATTTATTATACGGAATTTTAGCGTTGTTATTAGGATTGGTATATACAGCTTGTTCTAATGCTGATGAATACGTTCCGAATATTCCTGAAGAAACGCAAAAAGTAATTTATTCTGAGCTTTTTTCAGATAGTATTACTGCGTTTNCTGCAATAAGTGTTTCAGGAGATCAGCAATGGGTACTTGCATCAAGTAGTTCGGGATCTTATGCATATATGACGGGCTATGTCAATTCTCAAAATTTGGCAAATGAAGATTGGTTAATTTCNCCGGAAATTGATTTGAGTGACGTTACTACAGCTCATTTTTCTTTTGACCANGTTGCACGTTATTTNGCTGATTTGGCAAATGAAGCAACCGTATGGATTTCAGAAGATTATACAGAAGGTTTACCTTCTACGGCAACTTGGGCTCAAGTTACAACAAATCCATTTGTTGATCCGGGAAGTTGGACTTTTGGAAGTTCAGGACAAATAAGTTTAACTCAATATGCCGGTAAAAAAATCAAAATAGCTTTTAAGTATTTATCAACAAATACAAAAGCAGGATCTTGGGAAATAAAAAACTTTGTTGTCTCTACCGGTGAAGCTGTCGTNGTAAAATACAATTATGGAGAAGGAACGGAAGATGTACCTTACACTGTGTTAGGCGCCAGCGTAAACCAATCCAATAAACTTGCTTGGGTAAAAGGATATATTGTTGGATATATATGGTATGCAAATGGAGGAAACTCTTATTATTTCAGTTCAGACTCTTGTACCCAGAAAACAAATTTAATGGTGGCTGATTCTACAGGAAATATTTATTTAAGTCAATGTATGGCAGTTCAGTTACCCTCCGGAGCAGTACGTGATGGTATAAACTTAGCTGACCATAAGTCATTAATTGGACAAAAAGTTACTTTATACGGCAATCTTACAGCATACTTTGGTATGACCGGGTTAAANAANACATCTTATTATATATTAGAAGACGGTACTACCGGAGGAACAAAACCGGTATATCCAATTTATACCGAAACATTTATTTCACGTCAGGGAGACTTTACTGTGGATAATAAGATACTCCCTTCAGGATTTACATCTATTTGGAATCCATCATCTTATGGAATAACAGCGTCAGGATATAAATCAGGNAANNANGNTTCNGAAAGTTGGTTGATTTCTCCATCAATTAATCTTGCCGGTTATACTTCTATAGGAATGTCGTTTGATCACACAATTAATTATACAAATTCAACAAACTTGAAAACTTTCCACACTTTGTGGATATCAACCGATAATGGTACAACTTGGACTCAATTAACTATTCCGGTATATCCAGCAGGTTCAAATTGGACATTTGTAAATTCAGGCGATATTGATTTGAATTCATATATAGGACAAACAATCAAAGTTGCATTTAAATACCAAAGTTCAACATCATCTGCGGGAACGTGGGAAGTGAAGAATTTCCAAATTTATAAGAGATAATCCGTAAAGAAAAAATAAAAATTATATTATTTCGTCCTAAAGTCTATAAGAAGTCTTTAGGACGATTTTTTTGTTTCTATTTGACAGGTATTTTCTTTTATTAGGACTAATATGTTTTAGATTATTTTTATATTTGCAAAAATAATTGATGCCTGATGAAATTAGTTACAAGACATATTTTTTTGATTATTCTTTTGGTTTTTCCTGTTTTTTTGTTTTCTCAGAATAATATTGATTCTCTACTTAAAGTACTTGATAAAATTGTAGATGATTACCAATTCTATTCTGAAAAAAAAGAAAAAAATATAGCTCAATTAAAAGAATTACTTGCATACACATCATCAGAAAATCAACAATATGATATCTGTGCTAAATTATTTGACGAATATCGTTCATACAAGTCGGATTCCGCATTAATTTATGCTAGAAAAAAACTGGAAATAGCAGAGTTTTTAAATGAAAAGCCAAAAATCAATGATGCTCGCTTGAATTTAGCTTCTATTATGGGAGTTATGGGAATGTATAAAGAATCGATAGATATTCTTAATGCAGTAGATATTAATGACTCTCCGGATTTGAAAGCATATTATTTTCACATTTACAGAACGGTTTATGGTTTTATGTCTGATTATGCGGTCTCAAATCAGGAAAAAACTCGTTACGATTATCTTACCGCTAATTATCGAGATTCATTATTGATAGTCAATGCTCCTTCATCCGGACCGCACGTAATGGTAAAATCAGATCAATTAATTGTAAATGGGCAATATGATGAAGCATTAAAGATTCTTTTACCATATTTTCCTACTATTAAAGACAATATGCACGACAAAGCCATTATTGCCTATAGCATAGCGATGGCTTATAAAGGAAGGAACGATAGAGAACAGGAAAAATATTGGCTTACGATATCTGCAATCAACGATTTGGAATCAGCAACAAAAGAATACATCTCATTACGGAATTTATCTTTTTTGCTATACGAAAGTGGCGATATAAATAGAGCATATAAATATATAAGGCGTTCATTGGATGACGCACTTTTTTGCAATGCGCGTTTAAGAACATTTGAAATTTCACAAATGCTTCCCATTATAGACAAGGCATATCAACATCAAACAGCGTCTCGACAAAAACTGATGTTTATAACTATCATTATTATTAGTATTTTATCCGTTCTTCTGTTAACGGCAATGTTTTTTGTTTACAGGCAGATGAAAAAACTTTCTGTTGCACGTAAAGAATTGAGTAAAATAAACGAACAATTAAATAGTTTGAATAACGAATTATATTCCACAAATAATCAGTTGAAAAATACCAATAATGTCTTAGTTGAAGCTAATCTTATTAAAGAAGAATATATTGGCAGATATATGGATCAATGCTCGGAATACATTGATAAATTAGATAATTACAGACGTTCGTTAAATAAAACCGCTATGGCGGGAAAGATGGAAGAACTCACTAAATCGTTAAAATCCAAAGATCTCGTTGAAAATGAATTGAAGGAATTTTATCATAATTTTGATATAACGTTTTTGCAATTATTTCCAAACTTTGTGGAGAATTTTAAAGATTTACTTATCGATGATGAATACCTTCAATTAAAGTCAGGAATGTTGATGAATACCGAACTCAGGATATTTGCATTAATCCGGTTGGGAATTACAGACAGTGTAAAAATATCTCATTTTCTAAGATGCTCCTTATCTACCGTATATAATTATCGCGCCAAGATGAGAAATAAGGCAAAAGGTAATCGTGACGAATTTGAAGAGAATGTGATGCTGATAGGTATAGCTCAATAAATGCTTTTAAATTTGACTTTTCTACTACATTTTTACTACATTTTTTATCGCCCTGTTTTTGTTTATATATTTGATATTTAATAATATATAAATGTTTTTCCTCCCTGTTTACTACATTTTTCTTTCTCTGAAAATTTTCCGCTGTTATAAAAAGTATATTTGTAATACCAAAACCGCAGTTTTTGCAAACAGAATTGGTTTTGTGTGAATATATTTTCTAATTAATCTTAATTAAATACCAATAAAATGATGCAGAAAATGAAACTTTTTAGTTGCAGCATACTAATTTTTATAAGTATGTTGTTTGGAAACTTTTCCGTTTCAGCTCAAAATCCGAGCAAAATTATTACAGGAACGGTTGTTGATACTAACGGACAACCTTTAATTGGTGCAACTGTGGCATTAAAAGGGACGAAAGTTGTTACCATTACCGATTACAACGGAAATTTTTCTTTGAATGTGGGTGATGTGAAAAATTCAACACTTATTATTTCCAGTATTGGATACACTTCGATTGAACTTACACCTGAAAATTTAACGGATGTGCGTGTTGAACTTAAAGAAAGCACAGAACAACTTGATGAAGTCGTGGTAGTAGGATATGGTACCCAAAGAAAGAAAGATCTAACAGGTTCGGTTGCCGTTATCAAAAGCGATGAGATTGCTTCGCTCCCGGTTCCAAGTATTAGCGATGCGATGCAGGGACGTGCAGCAGGCGTACAGGTAATAACTTCAGGGCAACCCGGTAATGATGCTACTTTTCGTATAAGAGGCACAGGTACTATAAATGATAGTAATCCTTTACTGGTAATTGATGGTGTTCCCGTTTCAGGAGGATTAAATCAATTAAATATGAATGATGTAGAGTCGCTTCAGGTGTTGAAAGATGCTTCTGCTACAGCTATTTATGGTTCTCAAGGAGCAAACGGAGTAGTAATTATAACTACCAAGCGCGGAATAAATAAAAATGGTATTTCACATCTTAATTTTAACTATTCCTACGGTGTACAAAAAACAACCAATATGATTGAGATGCTGAATGCTTCCCAATTTGCACAACTACACAATGAAATGATGACTAATGCTGGAAAATTAACAAATCCTGCTTATGCAGATCCGCAGTCGTTAGGGGCAGGTTCTGATTGGTTAGGAGCTTTTTTCTGCACTGCCCCAATGCAAAATTATTCATTATCTTACTCAAATGGCAATGAAAAATCAAATTTGTATGTGTCGGGAAATTTACTCAATCAGGACGGTATTATTATCAACACCGGATTTAAAAGATTAACTTTCCAACTCAATTCCGATACCAAAATTACTGATTTTTTACGTTTTGGAAATAATCTTACGCTTAATCACGATATTAAAACAAGCGGAGATTATAACGTCAAAAATGCTATGTTAGCATTACCGACTCAACCTATTATGCATGAAGATGGAACATATTCGGGTCCGGTAGCACAACCTGAATTTGATGGAGACATTGTAAATCCTATAGGATTGGCTAAAACAGTAGATAAAGCCACAAAAGGATATAATCTGATGGGCTCTGTATATGGAGAAATTGATTTGTATAAAGGATTAAAATTCAAGAGCACAGCCGGTGTACAATTAAACCTGTGGGATTCAAGAACGTGGGCGCCAAAATATGCTTGGGATACAAGTGTAAACGAAAATTCTTATTTGTGGCAACAAGCGAATAAAAATATTACATGGTTGTTGGATAACTTACTTACTTATGACCAGTCATTTGATTTGCATCATTTAAATGTAATGTTGGGTACCAGCGCACAAGAAAATCGTTATAATTATATTAGCGGTTCTGTACAAAATTTTGCAAGTGATTTAACCCAGCAATTAGATAATGGAACAGCACAACAAATTGTTAAAGGAAATACTTCAAGTTACTCATTATTTTCATTAATGGGAAGAGTAAATTATAATTATGCCGATAAATATTACATAACTACTACTTTGCGTCGTGACGGTTCGTCTCGTTTTGGCGAAAATAACAAATACGGCTTGTTTCCTTCAGTATCCTTAGCTTGGCGAATTTCGCAAGAAAGTTTCTTTAAACCGCTAACATTTGTTGACGATTTAAAATTACGTGTCGGATATGGCGTTACCGGTAATCAAAACATTGGGAACTATACGTTTTCATCTTCATTAAATACCTATGTATATAACTTCAATAATACAATTGTATCGACAGTTATACCTACCGTAATGCCTAATCCATTTATTCAATGGGAGCAACAGAAACAAACAAATGCCGGTTTTGATGCATCTTTATTGGGACAAAGAGTGAATATAATATTAGATGCTTACATTAAAAATACCGATAAAATGCTTGTTCCAATGGCTGTTCCTGTTACAACCGGATATTCTGATATTTATGTTCCTTCAATCAATGCAGGAAAAATGGAAAACAAAGGAATTGAATTGACGGTAAGTACTAAAAATCTAAATAAAGAATTTAAATGGAATACCGATTTTAATATTTCATTTAATAGAAATAAAGTGGTGAGTATAAACGATACCGTTCCTATGTACACGGGGAGTATTGGATTAAACTACAATTTGGCATTAATAAAAGCAGGATTACCGATAAATGAATTTTATGGATTTGTAACAGATGGTATTTTTCAAACACAAGAAGAAGTGGACAATCATGCAGTACAAGTAGCAGGAAACGATCCTTATAATCGTACATCGGCAGGAGATATCCGTTTTAAAGATTTAAATAACGATGGTGTAATAAACGATAAAGACAGAACTTATTTAGGTAGTCCTAATCCTACGGTTATTTATTCTATGAATAATTATTTTGAATATAAAAGTTTTGATTTGAGTGTTTTTCTTCAAGGAGTAGCGGGAAATAAAATTTTTAATGCAAACCGTTTATGGAGTGAAGCAATGGCTGTAGCTCAAAATCAAACTGTAGCTACATTAGACCGCTGGACAGGCGAAGGAACGAGCAATACGATACCGCGAGCAGTGTTCAACGACCCTAATAAAAACACGCGTCAATCTGACCGGTATATTGAAGACGGTGCTTATTTAAGATTGAAGAATATAACATTAGGTTATAAAGTTCCTTCTTCTACGCTAAAAAAAATAAAACTTTCACAAGCGAGACTCTATTTTTCGGTACAAAATGTACTCACATTTACAAAATACACAGGTTTTGACCCTGAAGTAGGTGTAAGTGGTATTGATAATAATGTTTATCCTGTAAATAGAACATTTACTTTCGGTATTAATCTTGGAATTTAATCTTAAAACACACAATCGATATGAAACTAAAAAAATATATTTCAATTATTTTGATAGCAGTGCTTTTTGCGGCTTGCGGAGAGGATTTTTTGAATAAAGCTCCGGAAGATTCTATCAATACTGCTAATTTTTATAAAACAGAAGATGACGCTATTGCTGCTATCAATGGTGCATATCAGCCAATGCAATGGCCTAAACTTTATAATATGCGTATGTGGACTACAGATATTATGGCAGGAAACAGTATTGTGGGTGCCGGTGGTGGAACAGATGGAATTGAAACTCAAGACCAAGCAAATTTTATCACTTCTACAGATAATCAGGGAGTATTAGATTTGTGGCGTGGTCCTTGGCCTGGAATTTTACGCTGTAATCTTGTTTTGCAGAAAGTTCCGGATATTGAAATGAAAGAATCGGTAAAAAATAGAATTTTAGGAGAAGCATATTTTCTTCGTGCTAATTATTATTTCATTTTAGTTCGTTTTTTTGGAGATGTTCCGCTTATTCTTATTCCTTCGGAACCGGAAAGCGATTTACGCCCCTTCCGAACTTCAAAAACAGAAGTTTATGCGCAGATTATTTCTGATTTGGAAAATGCTGCCGAAATGCTCCCTTCAAGAGATCAATATACAGGAAATGATAAAGGACGCGCATCAAAAGGAGCAGCATTAGGTACGTTGGCAAAAGTTTATTTAACATTAGGCGAATGGCAAAAAACTGTAGATTTATGCAATCAGGTAAAAGACCTTGGTTATGAATTATATACAAATTATGCCGATAATTTTGATTCTTCTAAAGAAAACGGTGTGGAATCTTTGTTCGAAATTCAATATGTAAGCGATGCCGGTTATGATTTTTGGTCGAATGAAAATCAGTCCTCATGGTTAAGTACATTTACAGGTCCGCGCGGTTCCAATATGGTTGCAGGCGGTTGGGGCTGGAATCAACCAACGCAGGAATTTATAAATTCTTACGAATCAGGCGATAAACGAAAAGATGTAACGGTTTTTTATGAAGGTTGTCCAACATTTGATGGTATGGATTATAAAAAATCATATTCATCTACAGGGTATAATTTACGCAAGTTTTTAGTAACGAAAGCGGTTTCTGCTTCGTATGATAATAGCCCGTTGAATTTTCCTGTATTGCGTTATGCTGATGTTCTTTTGATGAAAGCGGAAGCGCTAAATGAGTTGGGAAAAACTTCAGAAGCCCAACTTCCTTCAACCGATGCGAATGCTACGCTTAATAAAGTACGTGCACGTGCGGGATTGGCAGATGTAAGCGGATTGGATAAAACGTCGCTCAAAGAAAAAATCCTTCACGAACGCCGTATGGAACTTGCATTTGAAGGACAACGCTGGTTTGATTTGATCCGTGTAGACAACGGACAATATGCCATAGATTTTCTGCATTCCATTGGGAAGTCAAATATGAGTTCTAAGTTTTTATTGTTTCCTATTCCTCAAAAGGAAAGGGATATTAATCCGAATTTGACTCAAAATACAGGATATTAATCTATAAAATCATCATAAAATGAAAAAACAATATATCAGGGATAGAAAAAATCCCTTCTCAAATACTAAAATATGGATGGCTTTTATTTTATCAATAGTCGTTTTTGTTAGTTGTGAACAACAAGTGCCGGACAATATTGTAAAATCCGGACCAATTGAATTAAGCGCATCTTCTGAAGAAATTGTATTGAATCAAAAGAATTATGATACTGATGCTTTTAAATTGAATTGGACAACAGGAACCAATAATGGAACAGGAGCTTCAATTTCTTATCTTCTTCAAATAGATAAACAAGGAAATAATTTCTCCGCTGCTATTAATTTTGACAAGGGAAAAGCAATATATGAACAAAATTTCAATGTTGCCGATTTGAACGATAAATTATTGAATTATTGGAATATTCCGGCTAATACACAATCTGCACTTGAAGCGCGAGTGATAACTACAGTTTATTCTACACCTCAAGTAAAAGATACATCAAATGTGGTAATTATTAACGTAACACCTTATCAACCGGTAACAAATACACTGTATATTATTGGAGATGCTTCGCCTTACGGATGGGATGCAAATAAAGCCATTGCTTTAACTCCAAAAGAAGATAATCCTACCGAATTTGTGTTTCAAGGTGCTTTAGGAGTGGGCTCTTTTAAGTTTATTACTACGTTAGGACAATTTTTACCGTCTTATAATAAAGGCGCAACCAATGAACAATTATTTTACAGAACATTAGATTCAGAGCCGGATGATAAGTTTAATATTGCCGAAGCGGCAGTTTATAAAATAACGGTAGAATTACCGGATATGTCTATTGCTATTGAAAAAGTAGACTTGCCGGCATACAATGAATTATATATTGTAGGAAGCGCCACGCCTATCGGATGGAACATTGCAGATGCTATTAAGTTAGTACAAAGTACGTCAAATCCATACATATTTACTTATACAGGCGTATTGCTTCCGGGTGAATTTAAATTTCCTGTAAATCGCAATACAGACTGGGCACAAGATATGTATATGCGTACAGATGATTCACATATGTATTTGCATAAAGGAGGAGACTCCGACGATAATAAATGGGCAATTGAGAAAAAAGGATTTTACATTCTTACACTTAATTTATCGGACAATACTATCGATATTCATCGTGAAAAATTGTATATGGTAGGAAGCGCCACACCAATAGGGTGGAGTATTGATAAAGCCATTGAAATGACAGAAGACGATACTGACGGTTGTATTTTCAAATATACAGGTCCCATGGTAGCAGGTGAATTCAAGTTTCCTGTAAACCGCAATACCGATTGGGGACAAGATATGTATATGCGTGTTGATGATGAAAATATGTACAGACACGTAGGTGGCAGCCCTGATGATAATAAATGGAATATAACGGTAGATGGTAATTATGAAATTATTGCAAATATAGAAACCTTAAAATTGAGTTTTATAAAAAAATAATGCGTCTTTCCGTAAATAGTTGCCACATTCTAATTGTGGTGGCTATTTATAAAAAATTAAAAAAATATGCTGAAAATCAAATCTATAAGTTTACTCGTTTTTATGCTTTCCATAATGATGAGTTGTAAATCAACCAATCCTGTAATACAGCCGGAATTTCCGGTAAATCCGCCAACACCCTCGTATCTTAAGCTTTCTTTAAATACGGATAAAGCTGCATATAAACCAGGAGAGGAGGTAACTTTTACAATTTCATCAACCGAGCTTCCGACAAATGCAAAAGTAAGATATAAATACGGAAATGAAGTTGTGTCGGAAATATCGCTTACATCTTCCACTTGGAAATGGCAAGTTCCTTCAGTAGATTTTAGAGGGTATATTGTTGAAGTATTTGAAACTAAAAACGATACCGAAACAATTTATGCCACTACTGCTGTAGATGTATCTTCCGAGTGGACAAAATTTCCTCGTTACGGATTTTTATCAAAATTTGATTTAATGAGTGATGCGGCTCAAGGTGAAATTATTGAAAATCTTAATAAATATCATATCAATGGACTTCAATTTTACGATTGGCATAACAAACACCACAAACCACTTCCTGTAACCAATGGAGTTCCCGCATCAACGTGGAAAGATATTGGAAATAGAAGTTCATATTTTTCAACAATACAGAAATATATAGATTTAGCTCATAACCGAAATATGAAAACAATGTTTTATGATTTGGTTTATGGCGCTTGGGATAACGCTGAAGCTGATGGAGTTAAAAATGAATGGTATATATACAAAGACAGTACACAAACAAATAAGGAGATTATATTTTTACAGTCGCCACCTTTTTTAAGCAATATCTATTTACTTGATCCTTCAAATATCGAGTGGCAAAACTATATGAAAGAGGAAGTAAAAAATGTTTATAAATATTTGAATTTTGACGGTTATCATATGGATCAATTAGGCGATTTGGGAGCACATTATACATCCAAAGGAAAATTTTTGAATTTGGCTCTTACTTACCAATCGTATATTGATGCAATAAAAAATGCTGCGCCTGAAAAATTCAATGTGATGAATGCTGTAGCGCAATACGGACAACAAGGAATCGCTTCGTCTCAATCCGATTTTTTGTATTCTGAAGTATGGAATCCTTCAGAAAGTTACAACGATTTATCAAACATCATTAAACAAAACAATATCCTGAGTAATAATACAAAAAATACAATTCTGGCAGCATATATGAATTATGATATGGCAGACAATAAAGGGTATTTTAACACGCCATCCGTATTAATGACTAATGCCGTGATTTTTGCATTTGGAGGAGCACATTTGGAACTTGGAGAGCATATGCTTTGTAAAGAATATTTTCCTAATGATAATCTTATGATGAAAGAAGATTTGAAAAAATCATTGGAAGATTATTACGATTTTTTGGTAGCTTATCAAAATTTACTTCGAGACGGAGGAACTTTTAATAATATAATGTTAGAATCATCTGATAATAAGATGACAATGTCTTCTTGGCCAGCATCACAAGGGAGTGTAGCAGTTTTCGGTAAAAATATAAACAACAATACTCAAGTAGTTCATCTCATTAATTTTACAAATTCTACAACTCAAAAATGGCGCGATAACTCAGGAAGTCAAGTACAACCGGCGGTAATAAAAGATGCGAAAGTAATACTGACAACTTCGAAGAAAGTGAAAAAAATCTGGATAGCTTCGCCGGACTTTGTAGGTGGCGCTTCACGTGTGTTGAACTTCAAACAATCGAGTGATAAGTTATACTTTATATTGCCTGAGTTAATGTATTGGGATATGATAGTGTTGGAATTTTGATAAATAAAAAAGAGGAAATATTAATTGATATGAACATACAAAAAGTTGCATTTGTGCTATTATTGACGATGATAAAAATAACATTATCAGCTCAACAAAATATTCCTATTTATAAGTCAAAAAATTATAGTATTTATTCCGACAGAGTTATTCAAGGTAATTTTGAGGCAAAAGCGTCATCAGACAGGGAACTAACTTCCAACTATCGAAGTGCGAATGCCGACAGATATAGTCCGACAATTTCTTTTAAATTCAGCATTAACGAAAAAGACAATGAAATGCCTTATAACTGCGATCATAAAGTAACTCTTCAATCCGTAAACGGAGAATGCAATACAAATGTAATTTTCGGGAAACAATTGCTTGATGTTTCAAGTAATGACATTGCGCAGAATTTACCTGAAAATACCATTTGGAAAGTTCATCTGGATATGCGTCCTGTTTTTCGTGATTTTAAGGAAAAAGGATATTTTCTGCTTGCAAATGGAGAAAAATTGTATCCTGCCGATTTTCGTGGCGTTTACATTGCGGGAAGTGCATTTCCATTAATTTGGGATTTTAATAATCTTCATACAAAAGCAGAGTTGGAATTAAAAGATACTGACGGGGATGGTATTTATGAAACCACCCTTATGATGAATCCGAAGGAGAGCACAAAAAAAACGGATTCACATTGGAAATTATCAAAAAACACAGCTGCTTTTCCTCAATATAAATCAGAATATCCTTTGTCTGACGCCATCTATAATTTATCCTTAGAAGAGATGGAAAATGCAGTAGAAAAAGATAGTACTTTGCGTACAGGAAAAGAATGGGCAGGAGTGTGGACACGTGATGTCAGCTACAGTATTATTCTTTCAATGGCTTATATGCAACCTAACGTGGCAAAAAACAGTTTGATGCGTAAAGTAAAAGATGGAAGAATTGTGCAAGATACAGGAACGGGAGGAGCATATCCTATTTCTACCGATAGAATGATTTGGGCAGTAGCAGCTTGGGAAGTTTATAAAGCAACCGGAGATGAAAATTGGCTGAAAACGGTTTATCCTATTATAAAAAAATCGTTGGAAGAAGATTATAAAAACGTATATGATTCAAAAACAGGGTTAGCAAAAGGTGAATCTTCGTTTCTCGATTGGCGCGAACAAACTTATCCTCGATGGATGCAACCTGCTGATATTTATGAATCTGAAAATCTGGGAACAAATGCTGTTCATTATCAAGCGAATGTAGTATCTTCTAAAATGGCTGAATTATTGGGAGAAAAAGATACGGCATTGAAATTCAGTCAAATTGCAGAGAAAATAAAAACAAACATCAATACTTACTTTTGGATGAAAGAAAAGTCGTATTACGGACAATATTTATACGGACGAAATTATAAATCGCTTTCTCCACGTTCTGAAACTCTTGGCGAAGCTTTATGCGTATTATTTGATGTTGCAGACAAAGAAAAACAAAAAATAATTATATCAAACGTACCTACGATGGATTATGGAATTCCGTGTATTTATCCGCAAATACCGAATATTCCTCCTTATCATAACGATGCAGTTTGGCCCTTTGTGCAAACCTACTGGGCATTAGCTTCAGCAAAGGCGGGAAACGAAACGTCTGTTTTAGAATCTATTGCAGCTATTTATCGTGCTGCAAGTTTATTTCTTACAAATAAAGAAAATTTTGTGGCAGAAACAGGCGATTTTGCCGGTACACAAATTAATTCGAGCAACATGCTTTGGAGTTTATCGGGCAATTTGGCTTTGATACATAAAATTATATTTGGAGTAGAGTTTGAAACAGACGGTTTGAAATTTCATCCTTTTGTGCCAAAAGCATTAAAAGGAAAACGTACACTGAATAATTTCAAATATCGAAATACTATTCTGAATATCGAAATGGACGGCTTTGGTAATCAAATAGAAAGCTTTAAAGTAGATGGAAAATCCCAAGCAACATTTTCTGTTCCTTATTCTTTAACGGGAATACATACAGTAAAAATTGTGTTGAGAAATAATGAATTAGAGTCCAAAATCAATAAAGTGAAGAATTATATTACTGTAGAAACACCGGAAGTAATATATTCAAAAGGAATTCTTTCTTGGAACAAAATAAATAATGCAGTATCATATAAAATATTGAAAAATGGAAAATATTATAAATCTACAACATCAAATTCTACATTGTTGAAATCATCTAATTATTCTGAATTTCAGGTAATTGCTGTGGATAGTGATTTTGTCGGTTCTTTTGCCTCGGAACCTGTACCTGTCGTAAATCCGGGTTATGTAAAAACATACGAAATTGAAAAATATGTTCCGAAATCACTATTAAAATACGAAAATTATTCAGGAGATGGTTTTGTGGAAATTAATAAAAAGGTTAATACTTCTATTTCAATTCCGGTAAAAATAAATAAAAAAGGTATTTATGCCGTAAGATTTCGTTATTCAAACGGGAATGGTCCCATCAATACTGAAAATAAATGCGCTTTACGCAGTTTGAAATTGAACAAAAAATTTGTAGGCACAATAGTATTCCCACAACGAGGAAAAGAGGAATGGTCTAATTGGGGATATTCTAATTCGGTTCAACTTTCTTTAAATAAAGGAACGAGTGTAATCAGCCTTGTTTTTGAACCTTGGAACGAAAATATGAATGGAGAAATTAATCAGGCATTTTTAGATAATATGCAACTAATTCTGTTAGAATAAGAATTTTTAAAAATTGAAAATTACTACTTATTACTATTTCTTAATAAAATTATCAGTTTTATGTTACTAATTTTAATTTTTTACAATCATGAAAAACAAATTACAATTTACAATTTTAGTGGTGTTTTTAATCAGTATTTTTTTTCAGGATGATTTGTATGGGGCAAAAAAAGTTTGTATAGTAGGTACCGCTACAAGAAATGGTTGGGATGCAACAAATGCAACTCCTTTGACACAAGATCCAGACGTGAATAAGTTTCATTATGATGCTTATTTAAATGTTGGCGAATTCAAATTTTTATTAGAAAAAACAGGTTGGTATCCTGCTTGGATTGAAGGTGCTTCACCTAACTTATTGATTAAAAGAGTGGATGAAACTATTCCTGATAATAATTTCAACATTACGACAGCCGGTAATTATTCCATTACCATCGATACCACTTTACTTACCATTGATATTCAACCAATGACTGAAACCACTCCGATTAACTTCAATACTATCTTTATGATCGGTTCAGCAACTCCTGGTGGATGGGATTTGGATCAGGCAGCACAATTGACAAGAAGCGAAACAAATCCATGGGAATTTGTTTATAACGGTCCGCTGTTAGTCGGAGAATTTAAATTTCCGGGAACAAGAGGAGATTATAATCAGGAATTTTTTATGAAAGTATCTGATACTGAAATGTTTTTAGGAACTTCACCCGATTCAAAATGGAATATAACGGAAGCGGATAATTATATNATTGTAATGAATACCAATACAATGGCGATAGATATACAAAAAGATATTGCTTCTGCTGTTCAAAATAATAAGGTGAGTTCTGTGAAAATTAAAAATAATATTGTAAAAGATAAAATAATTTTAAACTCGGAAGAAAATCTTAATTACAATATTTTTTCATTAACGGGTACACTTATTGCTAAAGGAAATGCCAAAGGTGTAATTAATGTATCATCTATAGAAAATGGAATTTATTTACTTACCGTAGGCGATAAAACCTTTAAGTTCATAAAAGAATAAATCATACTTTTTAATAAAAACTGATAATAAATAAAACTGACTTCCAATAAAAGAAGTCAGTTTTTTATTACAATCTTATTTTGTGTGTTGTTGCTTTTACTCGTCTGATTATGAATAAATTGTTCTAATAATACATACCAAATGGTATTATTAAAAAATCACTTATCAGTGGTTATAAAATGATATTTTAGTTGAAAATGGTTTTGTATTATTTTTNAGGCGTATAAATAATATGGAATTTTGATTAAACACAAAAATAAATTAATCTTGTTAAAAATCATCACTCCTAACAAAAATATATTATTTTTGCATGCATTTATTAAAGAGTAAAAGTTAGAATGACAAGAACATATACATATCTACAAAAAATAAATTCTCCTGATGATCTTAAAAAACTNCCAAAAGAAGNACTGAAAATAGTTTGTGANGAATTAAGNCAATTTATTATNGATGANGTTGCAAAAAATCCGGGACATTTGGGCTCAAGTTTAGGAGTGGTGGAATTAACTGTTGCATTACATTACGTTTTTAATACACCTTACGANAGAATTGTGTGGGATGTTGGACATCANGCTTACGGNCACAAAATTCTTACAGGAAGACGCGATATTTTTCATACTAATCGTCAATTTGGCGGTATTAGCGGTTTCCCTAAAATAACAGAAAGCGAGTANGATGCCTTTGGAGTGGGACATGCNTCCACTTCTATTTCNGCAGCGTTAGGAATGTCNGTGGCTTCAATGATNAAAGGTGAAAATCGTCAAGTGGTAGCGGTAGTTGGTGATGGAGCGATGACAGGTGGTTTGGCTTTTGAAGGATTAAACAATGCTTCAATGGATAAAAACAACCTGTTGATTATTCTTAATGATAATCAAATGGCTATTGATCCCATTAAAGGAGGTTTTTCACAATATTTGGTTGATATAACAACATCTCGTTTATACAATAAAATAAGATATAAAGCTTATAATTTTTTCAGAAAGCGAAACTGGCTTGATGAAGAAAAGAAAAATCAAATAATTCGGGTAAACAATAGTATTAAGACATTTTTTACACGGCAGAAGCAAAATATTTTTGAATCGCTGAATATACGTTATTTTGGTCCTATCGATGGGCACGATGTGGAGAATTTAGTGCGTATTCTTTCTGAAATTAAAAATTATAAGGGTCCAAAAGTTTTACATTGTATAACTAAAAAAGGAAAAGGATACGAACCTGCAGAAAAATCGGCAACAATATGGCATGCGCCGGGAAAATTCGACCCTGAAACAGGTGAACGTTTGGTTTGCAACCATAACAATTCAGAACCTCAACTTTTTCAAGATGTTTTTGGAAAAACATTATTGGAACTAGCCAAACAAAACGAAAAAATAATTGGAATTACGCCTGCAATGCCATCCGGTTGTTCTATGCTCATTATGCAGCGTCGTTTTCCCGAACGCGTTTTTGATGTGGGAATTGCTGAAGCACACGCTGTAACCTTCTCAGCAGGACTGGCAAAAGAAGGAATGGTGCCGTTTTGCAATATCTATTCTTCCTTTATGCAGCGCGCTTATGATAATGTAATCCATGATGTGGCTTTACAAAAACTGCCGGTGATAATGTGTTTGGATAGGGCTGGNATTGTCGGATCGGACGGAGCTACACATCAGGGACAGTTTGATTTAGCTTATATGCGCTGTATTCCAAATCTAACTATTGCCGCTCCTCGAAATGAAGTAGAACTTCGTCATTTGATGTATACAGCGCAATTGCCTGATAAGGGCGCTTTTGTTATTCGTTATCCGCGTGGAAAAGGGTATGTTGTTGATTGGCATATTGATTGGAAAGAATTAACGATAGGAAAAGGTGAATGCTTAAAAGAAGGAAATAATTTGGCGGTAATGACCATAGGAACAATGGCAAATCCGGTAGAAAAAGCTATTAATATGATTGAAAATGAGTATAATGTTAAAATAGCTCACTATGATGCACGCTTTTTAAAACCAATGGATGAAGACATGTTGCGGGAAATAGCTTTAAAATATAAAAAGATTNTAACTGTTGAAGATGGAGTAATTCAAGGTGGTTTTGGTAGCGCAGTATTAGAATTTATGGAGGATAACGGTTATAATGTAGAGGTTCTTCGTTTGGGAATTCCGGATAAATTTGTTGATCACGGAACACCTGATGAACTTTACACTATGCTCAAATTGGATGCTGATGGAATAAAAGGGAGTATTGAAACTTTCCTCGGAAAAACATTTGTTATAAAATCAAATATTTCAGAAAAAGCAAACAAATGAAAATTATTATTGCCGGTGCCGGAGAAGTTGGCACGCACCTTGCCAAGTTGTTGGCAAAAGAAAATATGGATATTACTTTAATGGATGAGACTCCAAGTAAATTGCTTAATTTGGAAGCGAGCTATGATTTACTTACTTATGTGGGTTCTCCTACATCTATTCAGAGTTTGAAAGAAGTTGGTATTGATAAGGCAGATTTATTTATTGCTGTAACTCCCTTTGAAAGTGTGAATATGACCGCTTGTATGCTTGCTACCAATTTGGGAGCAGAACGTACACTGGCACGCATCGAAAATTATGAATATCTTCAACCTGAGAATAGAGTTTTTTTTGCAAAGTTGGGAGTGGATTATCTTATCTGCCCCGAAATACTTGCGGCGAAAGACATAGTAGAATCGATAAGTAACACATGGTTAAGGCAGTATCTTAGTTTTCAGAACGGTGCATTGATATTATTGGGAATAAAAGTAAGAGAAAACTCATCGATTCTTAATAAGCCTTTCAGTTCCGGTTTTTTTGATCACGGGAAATACCGTGTAGTTGCTATAAATAGAAGCAGTGAAACTATCATTCCCACAGGCGCTGATGAAATACAAGCAGGAGATATTGTGTATTTTATCACGATGAAAGAAAATGTAGAATATGTAAAACAAGAGGCAGGTAAAGATGCTTTTGACGTAAAAAGTATTATGGTAATGGGCGGAAGTCGTATTGCTCAAAAAACAATTCAAATGCTTTCGAACGACATTAGCTGTAAAATGCTTGAACGCGACAAGGAAAAATGTTATTTCTTAGCCGATAAATTAAAAGATACCCTAATTATTAATGCCGATGGAAGAAATACTGAAGCGCTCAAGGCAGAAGGTATTCATGATGTGGATGCATTTATTGCNACAACAGCCAATTCTGAAGCAAATATATTAACTTGTTTGGAAGCAAAAAAAATGGGGGTGAAAAAAACGGTTGCNGAAGTAGAGAATATAGATTACATTGAACTNGCGGAAAGTATGGATATTGGTACAATCATTAATAAAAAAATGATAGCGGCAAGTTACATTTACCAATTAACTTTAGATGCCGATGTNTTGGATGTTCGTACACTTACTTCTGCTGATGCCGAAGTTGTAGAATTTATAGCCAAAGAAGGTTCAAAAATCACCAAATCACAAATCAAAGATATTCGTTTGCCCGAAAATGTAAATATAGGAGGAATTGTGCGCAATGGAGTTGGAAGTATTGTATATGGAAATACACAAGTTCAATCTGATGACCATGTAATAGTTTTTTGTGTNTCGTCAGCCATTCGGAAAGTAGAAACATTATTCAATTGATATTTAGAATGTATGTTAGCAAATTCTGAAATTAATTTCAAACTCGTATCCAAAATTATTGGGCGACTATTATTGGTAGAAAGCGCTGCTCTTTTTTTTGTTGTCTTCATTACCCTTATTTATGCCGAAGGAGATGGTTTTTATTTCATAGGCGCATCCGCTTTAGCTTTATTGGTAGGAGGAATTTTTATTCTTTTAGGCAGAAATGCGCCGAGCAGGGTAGGTAAAAGAGAAGGTTCGATGATTGTATCTTTTACCTGGATTATTTTTTCGCTTATAGGAGCACTGCCTTTTTGGTTAAGTAAAAGTATTCCGTTATTTACCGATGCTTTTTTTGAAACTATNTCCGGTTTTACAACCACCGGAGCCTCTATATTAAACAATATTGAAGAGCTTTCTCACGGAATGTTGTTTTGGCGCTCACTTACGCATTGGGTAGGAGGTTTGGGAATTATAGTAATTTCTTTGGCGTTACTTCCATTATTTGGCGTAAGTGGAACTCAATTATTTGCGGCAGAAACCAGCGGACCAACAAAAGACAAAATTCATCCAAAAATAAGTGAAACCGCAAAAAGATTATTCGGAATTTACGTTCTTCTCACTGTGGTGGAAACAATTTTCCTTCTGTTTGGTAAAATGAACTTATTTGACGCCGTATGTCATTCTTTTGGAACTATTGCTACGGGAGGATTTTCCACAAAACAAGCAAGTATTGCCTATTATCATTCTCCATATATTGAATATGTTGTTGCCATTTTTATGATACTCTCGGGTGTAAATTTTGGTAACTATTATTTAGCATATAAAAGAAAATTTGAAAAAATAAAAGAGAACGAAGAACTTCGTTATTATCTTATTCTGTTGTTCTTTTTTGCTGTTGTTGTAACTATTTCTCAAATAGATTTTACAAATCTCACAGGGGCTGGAATTGAAAAAGCTTGGAGAGAATCATTTTTTACGGTTACTTCTTTAATGACCACAACAGGAATGGTTACTGTTGATTATATGTTTTGGAAACCTATGGCATGGATAATATTTATAATAATAATGATGACGGGAGCGTCTGCCGGTTCAACCAGTGGTGGTATTAAAATGATACGTGTTGTGATTTCGGCAAAAGCGTGTTATTATGAATTTAAACGACTCATACATCCATCTGCTATTATTCCTGTCAGATACAATAAACACATTGTTCGAGAGGATATTCTCACGCGCGTAATCGCATTTACGCTTTTGTATATTATTGTTGCCGGATTAGGAATCTTGGTTCTAGCAGCATCCGGAATGGGCTTTATTGAGTCAATAGGAGGTATGATTACCTGTCTTGGAGGCGTAGGACCTGGTTTAGGTATGGTAGGACCTATGGGAAACTTTTCACATATCCCGGAATTTAGCAAATGGTTTCTTACTTTGGTAATGTTAACGGGCAGATTAGAATTGTATACTTTTTTAATGATATTCACACCAGCTTTCTGGAAGAAGTAATTACTGTGTTTTAGTACATTTTGAAATAACAAAGTGTACTTTTTGTGTCTTAAGAATATAGGATGTAAGAATTTTAAAAGGATTTCATACTTATATTGTACGCAAAATCATATTTTTGTTACAATTTAATCTGTTGGTTGTCAGTATATTGATATTTTTATATTAATTTTCTCATCAAAAAAGTTACAATTTATTTTGTATATTTAAAAAAAGTATTTACCTTTGCACCCGCTTTTGAGAAAGAAACGAAGTTTTTTGTAATATAAAGAATTATCAAAACACACCTGAAATTTTTTTCAAAATAATTTTGATGATTGTAAAAAAGTATCTAACTTTGCAACCCTTTTCGCTTAGAAGTAAGCGGGAGTCAAGAAAGCCGATTTTTACATTTTTTGAATAAAATGTTCAAAGCTTCAAAGCTTCGTTCAATTCTTTGGGATAAAGAATTTTTGGAAGTTTTCAGATACGTTCTTTAGATAAAAATGCAACAACTTTAAAGTGTAGTATAAGAGGAAGGTAATTTTTTTTTATGCCACTTGTCAATTTCTAACCTGATAAAGGTTAAGGTAACATCCGAGCAGAGATAATAAAAATTTTTTACAACGAAGAGTTTGATCCTGGCTCAGGATGAACGCTAGCGACAGGCCTAACACATGCAAGTCGAGGGGCAGCACAAGGAGTAATCTAAGGTGGCGACCGGCGCACGGGTGAGTAACACGTATGCAACCTGCCTGCTACTTGGGGATAACCCGTTGAAAGACGGCCTAATACCCAATAAAACAGGGGCCCCGCCTGGGGATATTTGTTAAAGATTAATTGGTAGCAGATGGGCATGCGTATGATTAGCTAGTTGGAGAGGTAACGGCTCCCCAAGGCAACGATCATTAGGGGTTCTGAGAGGAAGGTCCCCCACACTGGAACTGAGACACGGTCCAGACTCCTACGGGAGGCAGCAGTGAGGAATATTGGTCAATGGTCGAGAGACTGAACCAGCCAAGTCGCGTGAAGGATGACGGTTCTATGAATTGTAAACTTCTTTTATTCGGGAATAAAGTGTAGTACGTGTACTATTTTGTATGTACCGAATGAATAAGCATCGGCTAACTCCGTGCCAGCAGCCGCGGTAATACGGAGGATGCAAGCGTTATCCGGATTTATTGGGTTTAAAGGGTGCGTAGGCGGACTTGTAAGTCAGTGGTGAAAGTTTGCAGCTTAACTGTAAAATTGCCGTTGAAACTGCGGGTCTTGAGTGCAAATGAGGTAGGCGGAATGTGTTGTGTAGCGGTGAAATGCATAGATATAACACAGAACTCCGATTGCGAAGGCAGCTTACTGGGATGCAACTGACGCTGATGCACGAAAGCGTGGGTATCAAACAGGATTAGATACCCTGGTAGTCCACGCAGTAAACGATGAATACTAACTGTTTGCGATATACAGTAAGCGGTACAGCGAAAGCGTTAAGTATTCCACCTGGGGAGTACGTTCGCAAGAATGAAACTCAAAGGAATTGACGGGGGCCCGCACAAGCGGAGGAACATGTGGTTTAATTCGATGATACGCGAGGAACCTTACCCGGGCTTGAAATGCAAACGACGATAGTTGAAAGACTATTTCCAGCAATGGCGTTTGTGTAGGTGCTGCATGGTTGTCGTCAGCTCGTGCCGTGAGGTGTCGGCTTAAGTGCCATAACGAGCGCAACCCTTACCGTTAGTTACTAACAGGTCATGCTGAGGACTCTAGCGGGACTGCCACCGTAAGGTGTGAGGAAGGTGGGGATGACGTCAAATCAGCACGGCCCTTACGTCCGGGGCGACACACGTGTTACAATGGATGGTACAGCGGGTAGCTACCGTGCGAACGGATGCCAATCTCTGTAAAGCCATTCTCAGTTCGGATCGGAGTCTGCAACTCGACTCCGTGAAGCTGGATTCGCTAGTAATCGCGCATCAGCCATGGCGCGGTGAATACGTTCCCGGGCCTTGTACACACCGCCCGTCAAGCCATGGAAGCCGGGGGGACCTGAAGTACGTGACTGCAAAGAGCGTCCTAGGGTAAAACCGGTAACTGGGGCTAAGTCGTAACAAGGTAGCCGTACCGGAAGGTGCGGCTGGAACACCTCCTTTCTGGAGCGAGGGTGTTACCGATAAGGCTTTGCTTTATTTATAAATTATTTTATAGGTAAGTTTTAAGTTTTAGTAAAATATCCGATAATTATTAGGTGGACAAGTAGAAATAAACAAGAAGAACAGTTCTTCTTATGCTACAAAAAAGTTGTTAAACATATATAGCCTCAGAGTTCTCCGTTTAGGGGATAGGGGTAATGCCAGTCCTATAGCTCAGTTGGTTAGAGCGCTACACTGATAATGTAGAGGTCGGCAGTTCAACTCTGCCTGGGACTACACCACAGCAGCAAGCAAAAAGCCGCAAGTCGCAAGTTAGCAAAAAGCCGCTTACCGCTCACCGCTTACCGCTAAGATACACGGTGGATTAGCTCGGTTGGCTTAAAGCATCCCGATTTACATTGGGAGAGTCAAATGGGTTCGAGTTCACCAAAACAGCTAAAAGCCAGCGGCTACTAGCTAAAAGAAAACGGGGGATTAGCTCAGTTGGCTTAGAGCACCTGCCTTGCACGCAGGGGGTCAAGGGTTCGAGCCCCTTATTCTCCACGGGAAAAGTTGACGAGTAAAAGAGTTGACAAGTAAACAGGAGAGAGGAGTCAATGCAAAAATAGATTTTAAGAGTAAAATCGAAGAATAAAAAAAAGTAAGAAAAGGGTTACTGACAGCTGTAAGCTTGTAACTAAAATAAAGATTAATATATATTGATTTATAATTAATCACATACGCCTTCATTAATTTCCCCCTTCAGGGGGTTAGGGGGCTGAACGATCTTTGACATATTGATAAGAAAAAGAGAAGACAAAAGTAAAGATTAGAGACATAAATAATATGTTATGTCTTTATAAAAAAACAATTTAAGAGAAGATATATTTTATGATGCATTTTGTTGTTATATTATAAGTTCACAAAACTTGTAGCTTGTAACTGACAACTTGTAACTAAAGTATGTCCACACGAGCAAAAAAGAAATAAAAAAGCAAATAAGAGCGAATGGTGGATGCCTTGGCTTGAGGAGGCGATGAAGGACGTGATAAGCTGCGAAAAGTCGGGAGTAGGTGCAAATAACCTTCGATCCCCGAATATCCGAATGGGGCAACCCGGTACGGTGAAGCCGTATCATTCCGTTAAACGGAAGGCAAACGTGGGGAACTGAAACATCTAAGTACCCATAGGAGAAGAAAACAAAAGTGATTGCGCAAGTAGTGGCGAGCGAACGCGCATTAGCCCAAACCAATGATGTAGCGATGCATTGTTGGGGTTGTAGGACTACGATATCGATTATATAAACGAATTGGAAGCAATTTGGAAAGACACGCCGCAGAGGGTGACAGCCCCGTACAGGTAAGTTTATATGATTGTAGTAGTATCCTGAGTAGCGCGGGACACGAGAAATCCTGTGTGAATTAGCGGGGCCCATCCCGTAAGGCTAAATACTCCCTCAAGACCGATAGTGAACCAGTACTGTGAAGGAAAGGTGAAAAGTACTTCGAATAGAAGAGTGAAATAGATCCTGAACCCGTTCGCTTACAAGCGGTCGGAGCTCCGTACTTTACGGAGTGACGGCGTGCCTTTTGCATAATGAACCTACGAGTTACTTTTACCGGCGAGGTTAAGCACTTCAGGTGCGCAGCCGAAGCGAAAGCGAGTCTTAACAGGGCGCCATTTAGTCGGTAGGAGTAGACGCGAAACCAAGTGATCTACCCTTGAGCAGGTTGAAGTTTTGGTAACACAAAATGGAGGACCGAACCGTTGAACGTTGAAAAGTTTTCGGATGACTTGAGGGTAGGGGTGAAAGGCTAATCAAACTTGGAGATAGCTCGTACTCCCCGAAATGCATTTAGGTGCAGCGTCAATAGAGTTTACTACAGGTAGAGCGACTGATTGGATGCGAGGGTTTCACCGCCTATCAAGTCCTGATAAACTCCGAATGGTAGTAAATGCTTATTGGCAGTGAGGGCGCGGGTGCTAAGGTCCGTGTCCGAGAGGAGAAGAATCCAGACCATCAGCTAAGGTCCCCAAATATACATTAAGTTGCATTAACGAAGTCGAACTGCAGCGACAGCTAGGATGTTGGCTTGGAAGCAGCCATTCATTTAAAGAGTGCGTAACAGCTCACTAGTCGAGCGGTTTGGCGTGGATAATAATCGGGCATAAATGTATTACCGAAGCTATGGATGCAGACATAATCGTCTGTATGGTAGGGGAGCATTCCTGTCAGCTTAGAAGGCGTAAGATAACTTACTCTGGAGCGTCAGGAAAAGCAAATGTAGGTATAAGTAACGATAAGGGAGGCGAGAAACCTCCCCGCCGGAAGACTAAGGTTTCCTGATCAACGCTAATCGGATCAGGGTTAGTCGGGGCCTAAGGCGCAGCCGAATGGCGTAGCCGATGGAAGAACAGGTTAATATTCCTGTACTACTTAAATGAGAGAAGTGGGGACGGAGCAGTGAAAGTTCTGCGCACTGACGGAATAGTGCGTTAAAGGGTGTAGGTATATTGAGAGCAGGCAAATCCGTTTTCAATGCCGAACCTGATAGTACCGGGCGTACTTGTACAACCGGATAATGAATGTAATCAGACTCCCAAGAAAATCCGCTATCGTTAATTGTTTAAGTACCCGTACTACAAACGGACACACGTGGTCAAGTATAGTGTACTAAGGCGCTCGAGTGATTCACAGCTAAGGAACTAGGCAAAATAGTCTCGTAACTTCGGGAAAAGAGACGCTCCGTGTAAAAGTGGAGCCGCAGAGAAATGGCCCAGGCGACTGTTTAACAAAAACATAGGGCTTTGCAAAATCGCTAAGATGACGTATAAGGCCTGACACCTGCCCGGTGCTGGAAGGTTAAGAGGAGAGGTTAGAGGTAACTCAACGCTTTGAATTGAAGCCCCAGTAAACGGCGGCCGTAACTATAACGGTCCTAAGGTAGCGAAATTCCTTGTCGGGTAAGTTCCGACCTGCACGAATGGTGTAACGATCTGGGCACTGTCTCAGCTGTGAGCTCGGTGAAATTGTAGTATCGGTGAAGATGCCGATTACCCGCAACGGGACGGAAAGACCCCGTGAACCTTTACTGCAGCTTAACATTGAATTTGGGTAATTGATGTGTAGGATAGGCCGGAGGCAATGAAGCAGGCGCGCCAGCGTTTGTGGAGCCATCCTTGAAATACGGTCCTTTGGTTATTTGGGTTCTAATTCCGCTAAAGCGGAAGACACTGTTTGGTGGGTAGTTTGACTGGGGTGGTCGCCTCCAAAAGCGTAACGGAGGCTCCCAAAGGTGCGTTCACGTCGATTGGTAACCGACGGTAGAGTGTAATGGTATAAACGCGCTTGACTGAGAGACCGACAAGTCGATCAGGTAGGAAACTAGGGCATAGTGATCCGGTGGTTCCGTATGGAAGGGCCATCGCTCAAAGGATAAAAGGTACTCCGGGGATAACAGGCTGATCATTCCCAAGAGCTCATATCGACGGAATGGTTTGGCACCTCGATGTCGGCTCGTCACATCCTGGGGCTGGAGAAGGTCCCAAGGGTTCGGCTGTTCGCCGATTAAAGTGGCACGCGAGCTGGGTTCAGAACGTCGTGAGACAGTTCGGTCCCTATCTGTTGTGGGCGTTTGAGATTTGCGAAGGTCTGATACTAGTACGAGAGGACCGTATTGGACGAACCTCTGGTCGATGAGTTGTTCCGCCAGGAGCATTGCTCAGTAGCCACGTTCGGTTTGGATAAGCGCTGAAAGCATCTAAGCGCGAAGCCGGCTTCAAGATTAGATCTCATTATTTAGGGTCGTGGAAGACTACCACGTTGATAGGCTGCAGGTGTACAATAGTGATATACAAGCCGAGCAGTACTAATTGCCCGAACGCTTTTTAACCTCCCTCAACCCCTCCCAATGAGAAGGGGAGAAAGACAAGGGAAAAATAAAAATTTAATCTCGTTAAACTCTTATAAAACTTTACCCGAAGTTTTATCTTTTTCTTATTGAAATGTCGAAACTTATTCAGGTGGTTTTAGCACCGGGGTTCCACCTCTTCCCATTCCGAACAGAGAAGTTAAGCCCGGTAACGTCGATGGTACTGCACAACAAGTGGGAGAGTAGATAGCCGCCGTTTTTTATCAGAAAGCCTCGATTACAGCAATGTAGTCGGGGCTTTTTGTTTTCATTCAACCCATTTTCACTCCCTCTTCCCATTCCGATCCGTCAGCCGACGGATAAGCCCGGTAACGTTGTAACTTGTGTAAAAAAAGAAGATAGGCAGGTTATTTTAAATTTGATGTAATGGATATTTTACAAGTAAATCGGTAGAATTTAAATAAGAATAGCGGGATTCTTTAGTTTGTAAATTTTTACTATAGAAACCCGCTATCAAATTATCTCGATATGATTCAATATTTTAAGTGTTATATTGAATTCACCTTTACTATATTAGTGTAAGTTTTATCGGTCAACCAATAATCTTTTTAAATAAACTTTTCATATCCACCTCTTTTTCAATGTTTTTTTGAAGTTCTGTTATTTTTACGCGTTCTTGTAACATTGTGTCACGGTAACGTATGGTGACGGTGTTATCTTCCAAAGTTTGGTGGTCAACAGTGATGCAGAACGGCGTTCCTATTGCATCCTGACGGCGATAACGTTTCCCGATACTGTCTTTTTCATCGTAAGCACATTTGAAATCAAATTTTAATTCGTCCATAATTTCACGCGCTTTTTCAGGAAGACCGTCTTTTTTTACCAAAGGCAGAATTGCCGCTTTTACAGGAGCGAGCACTGCCGGAATTTTCAAAACCACACGACTATCACCGCCTTCCAACTGTTCTTCGGCATAAGCTGCAGCCATAATCGACAGGAATGTTCTATCCAAACCGATGGAAGTTTCAATCACATACGGAGTGTAAGATTGATTTAATTCGGGGTCGAAATATTTGATGTTTTTGCCGGAATATTTTTCGTGACTACCCAAATCAAAATCGGTGCGGGAGTGAATTCCTTCCACTTCTTTGAATCCAAACGGCATTTCAAATTCAATATCGGTAGCCGCATTCGCATAGTGCGCGAGTTTATCGTGATCGTGGAAACGGTATTTGTGGTCGCCAAGCCCAAGCGCTTTGTGCCAGCGCAAACGCCATTGTTTCCAATGTTCAAACCACTGCATTTCTTCGCCGGGACGAACAAAAAACTGCATTTCCATTTGTTCAAATTCGCGCATACGGAAAATAAACTGACGCGCAACTATCTCGTTTCTAAATGCCTTGCCAATCTGCGCGATTCCGAAAGGTATTTTCATACGCCCTGTTTTTTGTACGTTCAGGTAGTTTACAAAAATTCCCTGAGCCGTTTCGGGGCGAAGATAAATTTTCATAGCTCCATCGGCTGTGGAACCCATTTCGGTGCTGAACATCAGATTAAACTGACGCACGTCCGTCCAGTTTTTTGTTCCGCTGATAGGGCAAACCACATCATAATCAACAATAATTTGTTTCAATTCTTCGAGATTGGTTTCGTTCAACGCTTTTACAAAACGGGCGTGGATTTCGTCTCTTTTTGCCTTATTTTCTTTTACACGCTCGTTGGTTTGACGAAACATGGCTTCATCAAAACTATCGCCGAAACGTTTGCGGGCTTTTTCCACCTCTTTTTCTATTTTATCGTCGTATTTGGCAAGTAATTCTTCAATCAACACATCAGCGCGGTAACGTTTTTTACTGTCTTTGTTGTCAATCAGCGGGTCGTTAAAGGCGTCAACGTGCCCCGAAGCTTTCCAAGTAGTTGGATGCATAAAAATAGCGGCGTCAATTCCCACCACATTCTCATTGAGCAAAACCATACTGTCCCACCAATATTTTTTAATATTATTTTTAAGTTCTACACCATTTTGTCCGTAATCATACACGGCGCCAAGTCCGTCGTAAATTTCGCTGGAAGGAAACACAAAGCCGTATTCCTTACAGTGAGCCACTAATTTTTTGAAAACATCTTCTTGTGAAGCCATATCTTATTTTATAGTTTACAGTTTATAGTTCGCAGTCAATTTAGCCGGCAAATTTACAAAAATTTATTGGTTTTTATAGCAATGTGTGAGGTTTAGTTCTCTATATTCTTTGATATGAAATAGAAAAAGAAATTTGATTAACAAAAAAATGGTTTAATAATGTGAAATTTTAAAAAAGATGGTTATATTTGCGGAGGAGAAATTAAATATTTATTGCTTTAGTATTTTATAATACTTTACGTGCTTTTATGTTGTAAACATTTTGACCATTATTTCCTCGTTGCAAACGAGGAGGAGTTAAATACTATTACTACACGATGTAATCGTGCGGCAGCGAAAGGAAACATTTTATACAAATAATTTAAAGACATAAAAGAAAAGCAGAATTATTGACTAAAATCAAAGAGCTAAATAAATTTCGGCAGAATCATTGACTAACATCAAGAAACTAAATCAGTTTCAGCAACATCTCTATATGAATGTTCTGTTAAAAAAATCTCACAACTTCCACATCACCCCAAATCGTATTCCGCTTTCTAATATGCAGTAGTGAGAACCTTCAAAGGAGAAGGGCAGCAGCGAATGGATTTTGCCATAAGGATTGATAAAGACGGAACCGCCGAATTTGAAATTGTATGTTGCGCCCGCGCCGAGAAAAGCGCCTATGCCGGTTTGGCTGTCAACAAAACCGCCGCTGTTCATATCCAAATCGAGCAACAAACCGCCATTGATAAAAAAATATTTCATAAAATTAGCTCTTATACCCACCGGAATATTTATTAACGATAATGTGGAATTGGTTGTATCGCGCGCAAGAGGAGGATTGACGGCGGAAATGGATTGAACGTTGAAAAGCGCATATTCCACTCCGGCTTCCAATTCAGCCCACGCATTTAGAGGTTTCAAGTAATTTATGCCGATGCTTCTTGAGCGGGGAATATTAAGCGTGGGAGCTCCTTCCATTTGGGGTTGTAAAATCGAGCTGGAAGTAANTGTGGAAAATGTTATGCCAATTTCACCTTTTTGCTGCGCCGCAGATGGAAAAGAAAGAACAAAAATCGATATAAAAAGAAGAATTTTTGTTTTGGATGTCTTCATAGCTTTATTTTGTTGATAACTTAAGTACAAAGTTAATTATTATTTTTCAAAAAAATGTGTAATTTTGTGAGTTGAATCCATATTTCGGTATGGATTATTTTTATAAAACACGAATAAAGAAAACGGTTTGTTGATTTATGGCAAAAGACGAAGAATTAAACGAAGCAGAAGAACTGAACGAAGCGGAAGAAACAACAGTGGAAGATGTTGAAAATGGAAAAGACGCGGATGATGAATCACTGAATCAATCGCATTCCCAATATAAAATACCCAAAATTACCGATGAGAATGTCAAGCATCACTTGTCGGGAATGTATCAGTCGTGGTTTTTAGATTACGCCTCGTATGTTATTTTGGAGCGTGCCGTGCCCGATATTTACGATGGTTTGAAACCTGTTCAGCGTCGTATATTGCACTCAATGAAGCGATTGGACGACGGACGCTACAACAAAGTGGCAAATATTGTGGGACACACGATGCAGTTTCACCCGCACGGTGACGCTTCCATTGGCGATGCTTTGGTACAATTGGGACAAAAAGATTTACTGATTGACTGTCAGGGAAACTGGGGAAATATTCTAACGGGAGATGGAGCCGCCGCACCTCGTTACATTGAAGCGCGCCTTTCCAAATTTGCCATCGATACCGTTTTTAATCCCAAAACTACCGAATGGAAACTTTCGTACGACGGACGAAACAAAGAACCGATTGCACTTCCGGTGAAATTTCCGTTGTTGCTCGCGCAAGGCGTGGAAGGTATCGCGGTAGGTTTGAATTCCAAAATTCTTCCTCATAATTTTAATGAGTTGATTGATGCAAGCGTAGCGTATTTACGAGGCGAAAGTTTTGTGTTGTTTCCCGATTTTCAAACGGGAGGAAACATCGATGTAAGCCGTTACAACGACGGCGAACGCGGCGGAAGCGTGAAAATTCGCGCTAAAATCAGCAAATTAGATAATAAAACGCTTGTAATCAGTGAAATTCCTTACGGAACAGATACCGCCAAAGTAATTGAAAGCATTATCAAAGCAAGCGATAAAGGTAAAATCAAGATTCGCAAGGTGGACGACAATACTTCCGCCAACGTGGAAATTTTAGTGCACCTGGCGACGGGAGTTTCGTCCGATAAAACCATCGATGCGCTGTACGCTTTTACGCAGTGCGAAGTGAGCGTTTCGCCCAACTGTTGTGTGATACACGACAAAAAACCGCGTTTTATGGGCGTAAGCGAACTCTTGCGTATCAGTACCGACCACACGAAAGATTTGCTGAAACTCGAACTCGAAATTCAACGGAATGAATTGCTTGAGCAGTTTTTCTTTACTACGCTCGAAAAAATATTTATAGAAAACCGCATTTATAAAGATAAGGAATTTGAAGAAAGCGACACGCAAGATGCGGTTGTAGCACATATCGATAAACGATTGGAACCGTTTAAGAAAGATTTTATACGTGAAGTAAAGCGTGAAGATATTCTTAAATTGCTCGAAATAAAAATGGTGCGCATCACTAAATTTGACAGCGACAAAGCAAACGATACGATTATCGGAATTCAGAAAAAAATCAAAGAAATAGAATACAATATCGAAAATTTGATTGATTATACCATATTTTGGTTTGAAACACTGAAAGAAAAATATGGTAAAAACTTCCCGCGACACACTGAAATTCGCAACTTTGAAACCATTGTGGCAGCCAAAGTGGTGGAAGCCAACGAAAAATTGTATGTAAATCGTGAAGAAGGATTTATCGGGACCAACCTGAGAAAGGATGAATTTGTATGCAATTGTTCCGATATTGACGATATTATTATTTTCTTCAAAGACGGAAGATATAAGATTGTGAAAGTAGCCGAAAAACTTTTTGTAGGGAAAAACATTCTGTACATCAATGTATTTAAGAAAAATGATAAACGGACGGTTTACAATACTGTTTACAGAGACGGAAAAGCCGGAGCTTATTATATCAAACGTTTTGCGGTAAATGGAATTACGCGCGAGAAGGAATATGATATTACTCAAGGAAAAGAGGGCTCGAAAGTGGTTTATTTTACAGCCAATCCCAATGCCGAAGCGGAAGTGATACGCGTTACGCTGAAACCCAAACCGCGTTTAATCAAGTTGGTTTTTGAAAAAGACTTTAGTGAAATTGCCATTAAAGGTCGTCAATCGATGGGTAATATTCTTACCAAGAATGATATTCATAAAATTACTCTAAAAGAAAAAGGCGGTTCTACACTTGGCGGACGCGAAGTGTGGTTCGACCGTGACGTGCTGCGTCTCAATTACGATAAGCGCGGCGATTATTTGGGCGAATTTTTAAGCGACGATCAAATTTTGGTAGTATCGAGAACAGGAGATTATTACACTACCGGTTTCGATGTAAATAATCACTTTGAAAACAATATTTTAACTATTGAAAAATTTGATGCAAACAAAGTATGGAGCGTTGCGCTTTATGATGCTGACCAGAAGTTCTATTATCTGAAACGTTTCCAGTTGGAACCGTCGCCAAAACCGCAAAATGTATTGGGTGAAAACCACGATTCGCAATTGATGTTGATGACTGATGTTGATTTTCCGCGTTTTGAAATTGTTTTTGGTGGAAACGATGCTTTTCGTGAGGCATTGATAATAGACGCCGAAGAGTTTATCGGTGTGAAAAGTTACAAGGCAAAAGGAAAACGTATTACTACTTTTGAAGTAGAATCTATCAACGAACTGGAACCGGTGCGCTTCAAAGAAGAAATTCCTGAAACAAATGGAGAAGAAGAAAACGGAGAGGAAATTCAGGAGGAGGAAAATTCAAACGACAAACCTGCTGAACCTGATGAAGAAAACGCAAGTAAAGATAAAGAAGGTGAAGTGATTGACAATCAGAAATTAATAGACGATATTACAGGACAAATGACNCTGTTCTAAAANAAAAAACTCAACCATTCGCGGTTGAGTTTTTTGTTTTTCTAATCTTTTATATAACACCTTGTTCTTAAGTAAGGTTCTTTTTCGTAATTATCCCAAATTCCTACGGCATTGATGTTGCTTTCAAGCTGTCCGGTAGAAATGGCATATTTTACTCCGTATTTTTTATATTGCTCGTTTAACGTTACATAATAAAGGGAATGAATTCCTTTGTGCTGCCAATCGGGATGAACGCCATTGAAATACAAATCAACTGTATCATATTTTTTCAGCGCTCTCAAAATATAAATAAATCCGAAGGGGAAAAGTCTTCCTTTTGCTTTTTGGAATGCTTTTGATAAGGAAGGCATCGTAATTCCGAAACCAACCACCTCATCATTTTCATCGGTTAAAAAACAGAGCATTTCCGGACGAACAAAACCAAAATAAGCATCGGTAAAATACTTGATTTGTCTCTCGGAAAGCTGACTGAATCCGTACAAATCTTTAAAAGCATAATTTAGTGTTTTGAAAAATCCGGGCACGTATTTTTTTACTTCTTTCTTTGAAGCCGGAACAATTGTTTTAACTTTGTATTTTTGCGCGATTAATTTATTTATCCGTTCCACTTTTTCCGGAATATCTTGCGAAGCGGGAAATTTATATTGTAACCAATCTACTGATTTTCTGAATCCATGTTTTTCCATATGCACAGGGAAATACGGAAAATTGTAGGCGCTTGTTATAGCCGGTTCGTTTTGAAATCCTTCTACCAACATACCTTCAGGATCCAGGTCGCAAAAACCAAGCGGTCCGTGAATGCCTTTCATA
>LR026962.1:201371-209910 GCA_900498215.1 uncultured Paludibacter sp.
CCCGCAATATTTCCTCTTGATTGCCTTTGTGTACGGTCTGCGCATTTTCTAAACGAATCTAATTCATACCGGCACAAATCCAATATGATTTCAAATGCAAACTTGTCGTTATTTTGCAGTAATTTTTTGAAGATATTTACATCAATATAACAAATATCCGCATCGGAAATTGCTGTAACACTATATTGATTTATCTTATTACCAAAAGTGGTAGGTAAGCCAAGATAGGTTGGAGCTTTTTTTATTTTCACAATTTGCTCGTGATACGGTCCGGTAATATGAATTTTNACCAAACCGGTACGTAAAAAAGCTACGTTAGTAGAAAAAGTACCTTGCTTTATAATAGGGTCACCTTTTTTAAAATGCACCGAAATATGGTTTGCATTTAGCTCTTCAAGACTGCTATCATCAATGTTATTGACGATTCTTGAATTAAATGGACATTCTTTACAATTATGATTCATAATACAAATATATAATATGTGATTTAAATCACAAAATAATTTATACACTTATACATAAAAAAACGCAAAAGTGATAATATAATAATATATATTTGCTGAAAAATTTCTTTAATTTTTATTTTCTAAAACTAAAACAAGTATGGAAAAAGCTAACGAAGCTACATTAGTGCAACTTCAAGCTCAGCTTGAAGCGCTTCAAAAAAAAGTTACAAAATTGGAAAAAGCCCGTAAGGATCAACTCTCAATGGCAATTGTATCGGGCGATATGGATAAAATTCTTGCTGCAATGATAATTTCGCTTGCCGCAGCCGCAATGGATACAAAAGTAAAACTGTTCTTCTCGTTTTGGGCGCTTTCAGCTCTTCGCGATCCGAAAAAACCGGCAAAAGGAAAAGATTTTATGTCCACTATGTTTGGAGTTATGCTTCCTAAAGGGAATGACAAGCTTAAACTTTCCAACTTGAATATGGCAGGAATGGGACCAATGATGATAAAAGGTATTATGAAAAAGAAAAATGTTCTTTCATTGCAGGAAATGTTTAAACAAGCCGGTGAACTTGGCATTGAAATTACTATTTGCGAAATGTCTATGGATTTGATGGGATTCAAAAAAGAAGAATTTATTGATTACCCCGGTTTGCGTTACGCAGGTGCAGCTACATTTGTAGCAGATGCAGGCGAAAGCGCAGTACAATTATTTATTTAAAAAATCATTTAACAAATATACGAATTTACAATTTAACAAAATAAAAATTATGACAACAGAAGAATTAAAAGCTCTAAAATCAAATTTAGTAGTAGATGCACGCGGAACAGCATGTCCGGGTCCGCTTTTGGCTGCAAAAAAAGCCATTGGTGAAATTGAATCAGGTGAAATTATGGAAATTCTTTCAGCTGACGAAGGTACAAAAAACGATATTCCACGCTGGTGCGAAAAAGTTGGTCACGAATATCTTGGATTTTTTGATGAAGACAGCTTTAGCCGTTTATTTTTGATTAAAGAATAATAACGTATTTAACCTTACTCCTTAATATTTCTCTTTTTGTTAAGAAGATAATAGGGAGTGAGGTTTTGAATNTTTAATACCTATGTCGAACGATAAAAAATCTCTTAAAATACTGGTTTTTTCTACCGATAAAATTTCCGATCCGGGAATTGATCAGGCAGGTTTAAGGAAAATACATTATACGCCTTCTGTATATGTAATTAGTATGCCTTGCTCTTCGGGTGTAAAACCGCGTTGGATTCTTCACGCTTTTGAGAAAGGATTTGACGGTGTTTTTATTGCAGCTGACGGACATGAATGTTCATACAGCGCAAGTTGTGCCGAACATACCAACAATATAGTTTTGGAAGCCCAAAAACTAATGACTGAAAAGAATATTAATCCAAAACGTATACGTATGGCAGCATTATGTTCCGTTTGTGCCGAACCTTTTGCAAGCCACATGGAAAATTTTAGTAAAATATTAGCCGGGTTGGAAGAATAAATCCAATTGCGAATTATAAATTTAGAATTACGAATGTAATTTCTATAATTATAGGATAGAAAATTATGAATAAAAAACAAGATAATAATTTTGATGCTTTGGTTATTGGAGGCGGTATTGCAGGACAAGAAGCGGCATTGAGTTTAGCTGATATGAATCATAAGGTGCTTTTAGTGGAAAAAGGACTTTCCATTGGCGGTAAAATGATTCAATTAAGCAAAGTTTTTCCTACACTCGATTGCGCTGCTTGTATCACTACACCAAAAATGTCGGAAACAGCAAGACATCCGAATATAACATTGATGCTGAATAGCGAAATTGAGGGAATTACTAAAAACGAAGAAGGTGATTTTGATATCAATGTAACTAACAAACCTCGATATGTTATTCAAGAAAGCTGTACAGGATGTCAGGAGTGTGAGGTGGTGTGTCCTGAAGTAAGAAACGATGAATACAATACAAATCTTGCCGGAAGAAAAGTGGCTTATATTCCTTTCAGTTTGGCAAATCCGCGTATTGCTACCATTGATCGTCAAGACCATTCTGCGCCTTGTATAAATGCTTGTCCCGGCGGTGTAAAAGCATACGGGTATATTACTTTGGCTCGTAACGGACAATATGAAGAGGCAATGAAACTTCACTTGGAAGATATTCCGTTTCCGGGAAGTTTAGGACGCGCTTGTTACCATCCTTGCCAAAATGCTTGTACGCGCGGAATGGTAGAAGCTCCGGTAGATATTCGTAAAATTAAAAGATATTTTGCCGATTGGTATTATGAAAAATACCCTGAAGCTCCTGCGGTAGAAATCCCGGAAAAAACAGGAAAGAAAATTGCTGTGATTGGTTCAGGACCGGCGGGAATTACCGCTGCATATCATTTGGCATTAAAAGGACATACCGTAAAAATATTTGAAGCTGCCCCGGGTGCAGGAGGAATGTTGCGTTTGGCATTACCCGAATATCGTGCGCCAAAAGATGTGGTAGATCGTGATATTCAAAATATTACCGTTCTTGGAGTTGAAATTGAAGTAAACAAAAAAATCACCGACTTAAAAGCATTGAAAAAAGAAGGTTTTGACGCCGTTTTTGTTGGAGTTGGAACTCACAAAGCAATGACTTCAGGAACAGAAGGTTCTAATTTAAAAGGCGTGGTAGATTGTTTGACTTTCCTTCGCGAATCAAACATCGGCAAAAAAGAAGATTTAACCGGTAAAAAAGTGATGGTAATAGGTGGAGGTAATACAGCCATTGATGCCGCCAGAACTTCGCTTCGTCTTGGCGCTGAAAAAGTGATTGTTATTTACCGTCGTAGCCGTGAAGAAATGCCTTGTTTTGCTCCTGAAATTGAAGAAGCCGAAGAAGAAGGAGTTGAAATCATGATTCTTCGAAACCCCGTAAAATACATAGGTGAAAATGGCGTATTGAAAGCTGTGCAACTTACCAAAATGCAGCTTGGTGAAAAAGATTCGAGCGGAAGAAGAAGTGCAGAACCCATACCGGGTTCCGAATACATCGAACCGGTTGATATCGTCATCGAAGCACTTGGATTGAGAGCCTCCACAAAACCGTTTACCAATCAAGTAGATTTGAATAAAAACGGAACAATTCGTACCGATGCAAAAACTTTGCAAACGTCAGAAGATTATATTTTTGCAGGAGGAGATACTGTAACCGGTTCTACCACATTAATTGAAGCCGCCGGACAAGGTAAAAAAGCCGCTTTCTATATAGATAAATGGTTGCGAGGATTGAATATGTATGATTTTGAAGATGGGGATAAACTTCCTGCCATTGATAAACAAACTGTTTTAAACAAATTTAAAGGCGAAATTCGTCCGCAAATAAAAAATGCAACCATCCCATTGGCAGAACGTGCGTGCAGTTGGGAAGAAGTTGAAAAAACATTTACCGAAGAAGAACTAAAAGCAAGTACAAACCGCTGTTTGGATTGCAGTAATTGCCGTGAGTGTCATCAGTGTGTGAATATTTGTCCTGCAAATGCGATAGATTTCTCACAAAAACCGCAAAAATTGGATATCAAAGCAAAATCGGTAGTGGTAACCACAGGATACAAATTATTCCCGCCATCGGCAAAACCAAATTACGGTTATACAAAATATGCCAACGTAATTGATTCTATGCAGATGGATCGATTAATTGCTCCGACACGTCCGTTCAACAATGTTCTTCGTCCAAGCGATGGAAAAACACCCGATAATATTGCTTATATTCTTTGTACAGGATCGCGTGATTCAGCTATAGAAAACGGCGGTTGCGGAAGCGACTGCAACAATAATCCGATTTGTTCGCAAATTTGCTGTATGTACTCTATTAAACAAGCTCAATTATTGATGGGAGCGTTGCCAATGGCGGATATTACCATTTATTACATGGATATTCGTGCATTTGGTAAAGGATATGAAGAGTTTTACCAACAAGCAAAATCGATGGGAACAAACTTTGTGAAAGGAAAAGTAGCAAAAATCCGCGAAACGGAAGATGGAAAAGGCGATTTAATTGTTCGCTACGAAGATGTTACCAAAGGTGTAGTAAAAGAATCGAAACACGATTTGGTGGTACTTTCGGTAGGTGTTGTACCTAATAAAGAAGTGCCTAGTATGTTCAAAGGTCAAATTTTGGAATTGGACGATTTCAGTTTCGTAAAACAAACAGACGAACTCGTAAGTCCCGCTTTGACAAGCATAGAAGGAGTGTTTGTTGCAGGCGCAGCATCAGGACCGAAAGATATTCCGGATTCAATTTTGTCTGCAGGCTGTGCAGCATCGGAAGTTTCAGGATATCTGAACAGAAAAGAGACAGTTTTGGATGATTCGAAAGGAAAATTCAAAGTGATGTCAAAATCAAAAATTAATAATTCAATTTTACAACAATAAGGAGAAACAGCTATGAGACAAAGAATAGGTGTATATATTTGCCATTGCGGCGGAAATATTTCCGATTACGTAGATGTGGAGGAACTGAGCAAAATGTTCCACCAAGAAGATGGAGTGGTTGTTTCAAAAGATGTAATGTTTGCCTGCGCCGACTCTAACCAAAAGGCAATGGTAGAAGATATTCAAAAGCACAATTTAGATGCTATTGTTGTAGCTTCGTGTTCTCCAAAACTTCACTTGCATACGTTTAGAGGCGTAGCGTCACGTGCAGGGTTAAATCCTAATAATTATGTTCAGGTAAATATCCGTGAACAATGTTCATGGCCCCACAGCGATCGTCCTCGTGAAGCAACTGTAAAAGCGGCTGGTTTGATTCGTGCAGGAATAAATCGTGTAGCCCATTCGGAAGCGTTGGATAATATCGAAATTGAAGTTAAAAAATCAGTTTTGGTAATCGGTGCTGGAATTGCCGGAATGAAAGCTGCCATTGATTTGGCGCGCTCAGGAAACGAAGTTTTCTTGATTGAAAAAGATTATTTTGTAGGCGGAAGAATCACTCAGAAAGAAAAATTATTCACTTCGGGACAAAGCGGAAAAGAAATCGTAAAAAAACTGTATGAAGAAATCAAAACGTACAAAAATATTACTGTTTTCACCGGAGCCACCATTGAAAAAGTAACCGGAAGTTTGGGAAGTTTCAATGTTGAAATAAAGGTAAAACCTCGTTATATCAATGGAAAAATAGACAAACAAACCGTAAAACGTGTGATGGATGAATGTAATGTGCTGGTAGATGATGAATTTAGTTTTGGGCTTGCAAAACGCAAAGCCATTTACAAAAATTATCCTGAAGCATTGCCGGATGTTCCTGTGGTAGATTTGGAAGCATTGAAAGAGCATTCTGATTTTATAGAAAAACATAAAGCGGTAATCAATGTAAACGAAAAAGAGGAAACCCTTGCTTTGCTTGCCGGTTCGGTGCTTGTAACTACCGGATTTGATAATTACGAACCCAAAGAGGGTGAATACGGCTACAAAAACATTCCGAATGTGATTACACTTCCACAGTTGAACCGATTGATGGAATTATCTCCTGAAAAATTGGTTTACAACGGAAAAGAGATAAAAAGCGTTGCGTTTATTTACTGTGTTGGAAGTCGTCAAACAAAAGGCGAAAACAAATATTGCTCTCGTCAATGTTGTACTTCCACTATTTATACGGCGCTTCAACTCAAAGAAAAATACGGAAAAATTCAGAATTATCATTTGTATCGGGATATTCGTACTTATGGAAAACAGGAAATTCTGTATGATAAAGCATCCAAACAGGGTGATTTGTTTTTCAAATACGAAGAAAAAGAACTTCCAACCGTAGAAATGAGTGGAAAATCCATCTCATTAAAAGTAAAAGATTACTTGACGGCTAAAAAAGAGATGGAAATTGAACCTGATTTGGTCGTTTTAGTAACAGGAATGGTGGCTCGTGCCGATGCTCCTCATATTTCTGAAATGTTCAAAATCCCGATTGGAAGCGATAAATTCTTCAATGAAATACACCCGAAACTGAAACCGGTAGAAACGGTAATCAAAGGTGTGTACATTGGCGGAACTTGCCAGGGACCGAAAAACGTGAGCGAATCTGTGCAATCGTCGTTGGCAGGAGCATCAAAAATTACTGCGTTGCTGAAAAGCGGTACTGTAATGGGCGATCCTGTAATTGCACGCATAGATGCAGACGCTTGTACGTGGTGTGGAAAATGCGCCGAAGTGTGTGATTATACTGCAATTAAAGAAATTGTTACCGAAGCCGGGAAACACATTGCAGGCGTAAACAAAGGTGTTTGCACCGGTTGCGGAATTTGTGCGCCGGTTTGTCCTGTGAATGCTATTGAAATTGCAAAATACACCGATTTGGAGATAGAATCAATGATTGACGGTTTTGCAGCAGATGTGGTTATTAAGGAAAAAGAAGCAACAGAATCCACAGAAAAAGCAGACGAAACGCAAGTTGCAGCTATGAAAGAATATCCGCAGATTTGGAAAAATATCCTTGAAACTATCGGAACGGAAAAGAAAACCATTCCTGAAGTGGTGGATATTTTGAAAATTGCCCCTGAAATGGTTACTTATCATATGATGACTATGAACAAGTATGGTGTGGTTACTCCAGCCGGAACAAACGAAAAAGAAGAATATTATTATTATAAAATCAAATAGAAGAGTTTCGGGTTTCAAGTTCCAAGTTTCGGGTTAAAATTCCTGTCTTGGTTCTTGAATCTTGGCTCTAAAATCTAAATAATATGGCAAAAGTTAATCCTGAATTTGCAACAGAACTAACAAAATATGGAGTAGGCGATTTCAACGCTTGTTTTAATTGCGGAAATTGTACTGCTATTTGTTCTCTTTCCACCAACGACAGCTCGTTTCCGCGTGAAATGGTACGCTACACTACGTTGGGATTGGAAGAAGAAATCACAGCATCATTAAAACCCTGGGAATGCTACTATTGTGGTGAATGTTCAGACGAATGTCCGCGCCAGGCAAACCCAAAAGAATTGATGATGTCGCTTCGTAGATGGCTTACAGCAAAATACGATTGGACAGGACTTTCGGGTCTGTTTTACAAATACTTGCCGGCATTTCTTACCGCTATGGTGTTGGTATTGGCAGGTGTAATTGTATTTGCAAATTATGTCAACTGGGAATTGGAAAAAATGCTTCATTTCGGACATGTATTTGAAATGAGCGCTATTGTTACGGTGTTTGCGGTGATTTTTATCCCGAACTTATTACGGATGTGGTATTTTACTGTTCTGAAGCCAAAAATAAAAGTTCCGTTTAAGAATTACTTCGTAGCATTGGGCGATTTGTTTGTACACATGTTTACACAAAAACGTGCAAATGACTGCGACGATAATCATTTACGCTGGTTGGAACATTTGATTTTGGTATTGGCGTACCTTTCACTGCTGTTTACAACGGTAGTTTTGAACTGGTTCCACACCGAAAGTTTATTTGTTATCATTCTTGGATACGTGGAAAGTGTTTTTATATTTATCATTACTGTAGACTTTGTAAAAGACCGCATTCAAAAGAAAAAAGCATTAGCGCAAAACTCAAAACCATCCGATTGGTTTTTTGTGATTTGGCTTCTTTTGATGGGCTTAACGGCATTCTTTGTACGCCTTTTCATTGATGTGAATATTTTGGAAAGCAATAAATGGATGTATCTCTTCCACTTGATGGTACTTGCACAATGGGCGCTGATTATTGTTCCGTTTGGAAAATGGACACACTTTCTGTATCGTTCATTCGCCATGTATTTTGTAAAACTGAAAGAATTATCGGTAGAAAAGAAAAAGAAATAATTTTGATGTTTGGTATTGTAAGAAAAGCGGGAGTGTTACTGTAGAGTAATGCTCCCGCTTTGTAGGTTTATATGAATTTTTTCCTCTCAATATAGAAATTTTTCTGGTTTTCGCAAAGTACTATAATCTCCCCATCAACATCTCTTTATTTCCCATTAAAATATGATCTGTACCCCAAAAGTTAGACAAAAAACTTTTGGGGTATTTTTATGGCAAAAATTGAACGAAAATATCTGAGACACAGTTATTCAGAGAAAATGAAGGTTGTAGAATTATACAATCAAGGTTATGGGAATATAATTATAAGCAGGAAATTAAAAAT
>LR026962.1:210850-217225 GCA_900498215.1 uncultured Paludibacter sp.
AATACAGGGATTTTTTTGTGGAGATAACCAACGCAGGATTTTTTTCATTTCTTTCTCACTTATTACTACACAACCGCTCGAAGCTTCTTTTCCCAAATGAAGAAAAATAGCGCTTCCTTTGCCTTTTACCACGGGATGCGTGTTATATTCAATCACCATACAGTACTTGTAAGCATCGCTTTTTAGCAGTAGTTTTTCAAACGATTTTGCATTTGTTTTTCCACGAATGTATGTGTTGTACTCGGCAGATTCGGGGTCGTCAATCCATTTATCTTCTGCAGTAACTCGTATAAAGGGAAGTTGCGTTTTTACGTTTGATAGATAAGAAAACAATTGCCCTAAGCGGAACAATCCTGTGGGAGATTTTCCGTCGCCTTCCCATTTTTCATCAGGAGGAGCAAAACCGTTTCGTCCTATTTCTACTTCAAAGGGTTTATCTTTGATAATCCATTTGTTTTTGATTTTTTCTAATGTAAATAAAACCGCGTTTGTATCTGCGGGAAGATTATTATAGACAACAATCAGTTGATTTACAGTGTCTAATCTGGATTGATTGGCTTGAATGATATTTTTTACTGTTTCGGATTTTTCTTTTTCTAACAAATTCTCAAGCGGGCTGAAACCTAAAATTCCAATGATGATTGTAAGAAAAAGCAGTATAAACGAAGTTTTATAAATATTTCTCATTGTTTTATTCTTTATTTCAGACAAATATAGAAATAAATTTTCTGTTTGTTTTCAGGAATATCTTATTTTTAGTGGTTTTAGCAAATTATTGTTACACATTCTTGTTTTTTGCTGTATTTTAGTTTAATTTTTTATACTTTTGCTTTGTTTATGTAACCAAATAGAATTATGATGGAGGACAAAGAAAAATTGAGTTTATTCAGCTTAACAATGATTGTGATAAGTTTGATTATCGGGATGGGAATTTTCAAAACTCCCTCTTTTATTGCCGCGAAATCTGGAACCGAAACCATTTTTTTTACTGCTTGGATAGTAGGAGGAATTATTTCTTTATTCGGAGCGCTTACCTATGCTGAAATCGGTCAGCGTTTGCCAGCCATTGGCGGATATTACAAGATATTTGCTCATTGTTATCATCCTTCGGTGGGCTTTACGGTGAATATCCTTATTTTGATAAGCAACGCAGCTTCTATGGGAGTAGTTACACTTATTGGAGCCGATTACGTTAGCGATTTGCTTTACGGAAAACCTTCCGGAGCGTTATTCAACGTGCTTGTAGCTTCTTCTTCCATTCTTTTGTTTTACGGTGTAAATCTGCTGGGTTTGAGGACAAGCAGCCGTACGCAAAATTTCTTAATGTTAATCAAAATAGCATTGGTTTTATTGCTGATTTCAACTGTTTTTACGGGAATTCGAGTGGAACCTCACGGATATAACGACGGAATTGTATATAATGCTGAAAATCACAGCACCGCTTTTCTGCTTATTGTGAGTTTGGTGGCGGTGTTTTTTACATACGGAGGTTATCAGCAAACGGTAAATTTTGGTGGTGAAATAAAGTCAGCTAAAACAATGCACAGAGGAATTCTTTTCGGAATTTTGATTGTACTGGCGTTGTATTTATCCATCAATTATGCTTATGTAGAAGTAATTGGGTATGAAAAGATGAAAAATGCCAATGCAATCGGGGCTTTGCTTTTTGAAGCCTGGTTTGGTAAAATCGGGGCAAAAGTATTTGATTTAGCAATGGTGCTGAGCGTATTGGCGTATGTAAATGTGATTTTGCTGAGCAATCCGCGAGTGATGTTTGCGATGAGTGAAGACGGAATGCTGCCAAAAATATTCAGTTTTCGTAACTCCAAAACAGGCGCTTTGGTTCCAAGTTTAACAGCGTATGCAATTATTGCCATTTTGATTACATTTTTAGGAAAAGGAGTGGACGACGTGTTGAGTTTAAGTATGTTTCTGGACTGTATCGGGATGGCGACTTCTGCGTCGGCATTATTTATTTTACGCAAGCGAAATGAAAATAACGCCGCTGTTACTTCGGGTTTTGTAACTAAAATTTTACCTGTTCTTACCGCTTTGTTTGTTTTGACGTATTTTTTTGTTGCAACTGCCGTGGTGATTGATAAACCTTTTGCGGCTTTAACTGGAACGGTTTTATTGGCGTTGTTTGTGGCGGTGTATTTTATTTTTCACAAAAAGAATAAGCAAACAACATAAAGTCATTTGCTTATCAGAATGGTTTTTTAAAATTCTCTATAATATCTTCTTTATCAATTTAAAATGTTTAAACGGAACATATTTTAGAGGTAAATCAATCCAAGTTGGGGTGGTAACAATGGCTCGTTTGTTACTGAAAGCCAGAAAACTTTCCAATCCGTGATATTTTCCCATTCCGCTGTTTCCAACTCCGCCAAAAGGTAAATGATGATTTGTAATGTGCATCAGCGTATCGTTGATACAACCGCCTCCCGAAGTGGTTTTCATTAAAACTTCTTTCGCTTTTCTATTTTTTCCGAAATAATAAAATGCCAAAGGTTTTTCGTGTTTATTAACGTAGTCAATGGTTTCTCTGATATTTTCAAAAGTCATTACCGGAAGAATTGGACCGAAAATTTCTTCCTGCATAATTGAAAAATCGGGATTTACACCGTCAATGATGGTAGGAGCGATGTATTTTTCTTCAAAATTTATTTCACCGCCGCTGTGGATTTTCCCCTGTTCGAGCAATTTCGACAATCGTTCCATCGCTTTTGGGCTCACAATGCGCGGATAAAAACGGCTTTGTTTAATGTTTTCGCCATACATCAGTTTTATGTTTTCAGCGATTTTATCAAGCAATTTATCTTTAATGGAATGATGCGCGAATAAATAATCGGGAGCAATGCAGGTTTGACCGGCATTGATTAATTTTCCCCANGCAATACGTTTTGCAGCAATGTCAATATTNGCNTCNGCNTCNACAATACAAGGGCTTTTTCCACCCAATTCCAACACTACGGGAGTTAAATGTTCGGCNGCGGCTTTCATCACTACTTTTCCTACGGCAGGACTTCCGGTGTAAAAAATAAAATCAAAACGCTGTGCAAATAAAATGGTGTTGGTGTCTCTTCTTCCCTGAACCACAGTGATGTAATCGGGAGAGAAATGTTCCGCAATCAAATCTTCCATCACTTTTGCAATGGCGGGAGCGTCAGGAGCAGGTTTTAAAATACTGCAACATCCGGCGGAGATTGCACCTGTCAACGGATTGAACAACAGTTGAAACGGATAATTCCAGGGAGAAACAATCAATGCGACGCCAAGCGGTTCGGAAATGATTTTGCTTGACGAAGGCAACACGTGCAGAGGTGTGGGAACTCTTTTCGGTTTCGACCATTTTTTGAGATGTTTGATATGATTATCAATTTCTCCCGTTACAAGACTTATTTCAGTTAAATACGCTTCTTCGGGAGATTTGTGTAAATCCGTCCAAAGCGCATCTTCAATTTTTTTCTGATATTGTAAAATGGCTTTCTTCAGTTTACGAAGTTGTTCCAGTCTAAAGTCAATATCTTTCGTTTGATGTGTGGAAAAAAAAGCTTTTTGCTTCTCCAGTTTTTCTACAATAATATTTTCAGCAGTATCTTTCATATTCATTTTAGTTTTTACGACCTGTGAAATGATCCATTGTTTTATAAATTCCAAAAATACTATTCGCAATCCAATCAAAAACAGTCAGAGGAAATAATCCTTGATTGAAGCGTGTTAAATGATACAAATATCCCGGAATAGTCAGCATTTTTTTGTCTTTTTTTATGGCGTTCACTATTTTTTGTGCCGCGTGTTCCGGCTTCAGAATAGGAATTCTGGATTTTACGCCGTCGAACATACCTGTATTGATATAATAAGGCATAATAGTGGTAACTTTCACGTTGCTTTTGAGTTTTTTCATTTCCAGACGTAAACTGTCAGACCATCCCGTAACAGACCATTTGCTTGCTGCATATACCGACATTTTCGGGTTTGCAACCATACCTGCAGATGATGCGATATTGCAAATATGACCGGAGTTTTGTTTTATCATATCTCCCAAAAATTCGTGGGTGATAATCATAGGAGCATTGGCGTTTATCTCCATTGTTTTTATGATTTCGGGTGTTGAATGTTCGTGAAAATACTTTCCTATAACAATTCCGGCATTGTTTATCAAAATATCAACAGCACCAACTTCTTTTTTCACTTTGTCGGCAGTTTCTTTGACCTGTGCAATGTTTGATACATCAACTTTGTATGCTGAGATATTTCCTAAATTTGAAAGATCCTGAATAGTTTCATTGATTTTCTCCTGGTCAATATCCCAAATTACAACTTTAGAACCTTGCTCTAAAAATAAGCGAGCCATTATTTTTCCTATTCCGGAAGCGGCGCCGGTAATTAAAACTGTTTTACTTGCTAAATTTTTCATGGTAGATTTTTTTCGATTTTCTGCTTTTTCCTAATGATTGCTAAAAACGGAATTAACATCAACTTAAGTACAAAAATCACATATTTGTATGATTAATAGTTTCTAAAACATTTTCTAAGTATTTATAAACTAATTTTTTACCATAACACAGACAATCTTTTTCTCTGATATTTTCACCATCACTACTTATTAAAGAGTAATATGGACAGCCTCCATTGCATAGATAAATAAATTTACAATTTTCTTTTTCACAATTATTTATTGCTGAAATGCGATCATTAATAATTTTTGAAATTAAGGGATTTTTTTCTGAGAGAATTTCTGCAATGGTTAAATTTGTAATATTTCCCAACAACATATTTTCAAGGCCTATAAATTTAGGACAAATATAAGCATCACCATAAGGAGTAATAGCGATAAAATTCATAATGCATCTTCCACCAAAAGTGCAAATTGTATTTTGAAGTGTAGATGACGAATTTATACTCTGTAAAATATAGTGAATAGTTTTAGGTATTGGTATTTTTTCCCCTTGTTCAAACCATGCATTAAATTGATTGATGAAATATGTGGCATAATCACAGTTAGTTAATGCAATAGTTTCATCTTTTACCGTGTTTTTAGAAAAATATATGTATGGATTACTATGAAAAGAGTTAACACCTAAAGAACGAAAAAAATGAAGTATATCTGCTTCGTTACCAATAGATTTTTTTGTAATTGTACTAATAAACCCACAATAACCTTGTTTTTCAATTATATATTCACGAGTAGCTAAAATCTTATTTAACGAATATCTTTTCCCGTTTGCAGGTCTATTAAAATTGTGAACATCTGCTGTACCATCAATAGTAACTGACAAACTAAAATGATTAGCTACAAAAAAATCTATCAAATCTTTATCAAAAAGATATCCACTTGTTTGAACGCTATTATAAAATTTTTTAGTGGCGTATTTTTTTTGAACTTTAAGAATACGTTTATAAAAATTTATGCCTGCTAGAAAGGATTCTCCTCCAGTCCATTCAAACTCCACCTCTTTATGACGTGTTTTGAAAGACTGTATTATCGCTTCCTCTATGACTTTTGGATTATTTAAAGTCTTTACATCAAGTCCATGATAAGAATCTTTTGCAAAACAGTACCTACATGATAATACACACTTGTCTGTTAATTGAAATATAACTGTCAGTCTACTTTGTGTTTTGGCTTTATTTAAGAAGGATGCAAGTGTTGTCTTTTTCATAGTAAATAATATTGACTTTGTGAGAAAAGGAATCCTAAATATAAATCGAAAACAATTTAGGTTTATTTAGTGACCAACTTTATTTACCATGATCTATGTATGTATCTGAATTAGAGTGATTGCTGTGTCCTGTATTGGTATGAGAACAAGGAATTTGAGTTTGTGGTGGGCAATAGGTGATATTCGTGTGATTATTAGTGTGCTTGTTTGAATGAATGATACCCTTTTGTTCCTCTCCATTGTTGTGGGATGTTAGTGAGTTTACAACTTCATTCTCCAACATTTTGTTTTCGTTAAAATCTTTTAAATTTTCCGGAACAGTAATTCCTAATTCACTGCTAATTTCTTCCAAATTACTCTTGGCAGATGATTTAACATTTTTGAGATTGTTTTTTACTTGCTTTTTCATAATTTAATTATTTTGGGGTTAATGATTGGCAAATATAGAAATAAATTTCTATTAAAATGCAGTTTGAAAAAAAGATTGTTTCTTTATTTTTCAGTAATTGGTTAAAACCCCGCAATTTTATTGCGGTTACTTTTAGTTTCTATAAATTTTCTATATTTGCTGTATGGAAAATAGGAATAGTTCTCACACAGTAAGCAATTTGAGTGTTCATATCGTTTGGATAACAAAATATCGTTATCACGTTTTGCGAGGTGATATACAATCTCGTTGCCGTGATTTGATAATTCAGACGTGTAATAG
>LR026962.1:222940-225911 GCA_900498215.1 uncultured Paludibacter sp.
TCGGGAATCATTTTTTCACCGATGAAGTTATGATTATGAAATGTCCAACCTAATTTCGGGTCAAAACGTTTGGTGCGAGGTTTCCCAATATCGTGAAGTAACGCTGACCATCGCAACCAAAGATTATCGGTTTTTGTGGCAAGTTCATCGAGAACGGCAAGTGTGTGGTAAAAATTGTCTTTATGTCCGATTCCTTCTTTGGTTTCTGCACCCTTCAGAGCAAGCAATTCAGGGAAAATAAGTTGTAAAAGTCCTGTTTTTTCCAACAAAATAAATCCAACAGAAGGTTTTGGCGAAAGAATGATTTTATTCAATTCGTCCGCAATGCGTTCTTTGCTGATAATTTTTATGCGTTCTTTATTGCGTTNGATGGCGTCAAAAGTGTTTTCTTCCAAATAAAATCGCAATTGCGAGGCAAAACGTATTCCGCGCATCATACGCAACGGATCGTCAGAAAAAGTAATATCGGGATTTAAAGGCGTACGGATAACAAAATTTTGCAAATCATTCAATCCGTTAAAAGGATCAATTAATTCTCCAAAACGGTTTTTGTTCAAACAAATTGCCATGGCGTTGATGGTAAAATCACGACGATTTTGGTCATCTTCAAGCGTTCCGGTTTCCACCATCGGATTTCGCGAGTCAAAATTATACGATTCTTTTCTCGCCCCTACAAATTCTATTTCCCAATCTTTGGTTTTAACCTGAGCTGTTCCGTAATTTTTAAAAAAAGAAAATTTAGCTTTTTTTCCCAGTTTTTCTTGTACTTTTTCAGCCAGTAAAATTCCATCGCCAACAGCAACAATATCAATGTCTTTCGACGGACGTTTTAAAAAAATATCGCGTACAAAACCGCCAATCACATACGTTTCAAGCTGTAATTCATCTGCGGTTTCCGAAATCAGGGAAAATATTTTGTCAGGTAATTCTATTTGCATAATTCATTTCTTTTCAAATACGAAGAAAGTGTTGATTTTATTTGTAGAGTAAGATGAAAAACCGTACATTTCTTAATGCAAAAATAAAGGATTTTATCTGAATGGACAAAATTGAAGCCTGTAATAAATTATGATGGAAATATTAGTTTTAAAGATGTCAAAATGGATAGTTGAGAATTTAATCATTTTACGAACATTCAAACATCTAAACTATTAAACTCGCGTTCAAACTTTTTTGAACTTCATAAACTTTTCTTTAATTTTGCATCTTCATCATTAATTTATAAAATGGATAAAAAAGTTAGAGTTCGTTTTGCTCCAAGTCCTACGGGAGCGCTTCATATTGGAGGAGTTCGTACGGCATTGTATAATTATCTTTTCGCGCGTCAGCACAATGGAGATATGCTTTTGCGTATTGAAGACACCGATTCGGCACGTTTTGTTCCGGGAGCGGAAGAATACATTGTAGAAGCTTTGCAATGGCTTGGAATAGAGATTGATGAAGGAATTGGAGCGACAAAAGAAGGCACTCACGCTCCATACAGACAAAGTGAAAGAAAGGAAATTTACAGAAAATACGTGGATTTTTTACTCGAACAGGGCAAGGCATACATCGCATTTGACACGCCTCAAGAATTAGAAGGAAAAAGAACAGAAATCTCTAATTTTCAATATGATGCGTCTACACGCATGAAAATGAAAAACTCTTTGACGCTTTCTACTGAAGAAGTGGAAAACCGTATTGAAAATGGCGGACAATATGTGGTGCGTATAAAAATAGAACCTGACGAAGAAATATTGGTTAATGATTTAATTAGGGGAGAAGTAAAGATAAATTCATCGATAATTGATGACAAGGTACTTTTTAAATCGGCAGATAATTTACCCACATATCATTTAGCAAACGTTGTGGACGATTATTTGATGGAAATTTCACACGTAATTCGTGGTGAAGAATGGCTTCCGTCAGCGCCTTTGCACGTTATTTTATACCGTTATTTAGGATGGGAGAGTGTTATGCCTCAGTTTGCGCATCTTCCGTTATTGTTAAAACCGGATGGAAACGGCAAACTTAGCAAACGCGATGGCGACCGACTTGGTTTTCCTGTTTTTCCTTTAGATTGGCAAGATCCTAAAACGGGCGAAATATCTTCAGGATATCGTGAAGCGGGTTATTTTCCGGAAGCGGTAGTGAATTTTTTAGCGCTTCTGGGTTGGAATAGTGGAACAGAACAGGAAATTTTCTCGATGCAGGAATTAATTAAGCTATTCTCATTAGACAGAGTAAGCAAAAGCGGAGCAAAATTCGATTTTGAAAAAGGTAAATGGTTTAATCATAAATATTTACAACTAAAATCAGATGAAGAATTAGCAGATTTATTTCAGCATATTTTGGTTGAAAAAGATATTTTTGAAGATTCGGAAAAAGTATCAAAAATTGTATCCTTAATTAAAGAACGAGCGAATTTTATTGGTGATTTGTGGGAGCAAAGTTCCTTTTTTTTCCAAGCTCCAACAAATTATGATGAAAAAACAGTTCAAAAACGTTGGAAGCAGGAAACTCCAAAGCAAATGGCTGAATTGATAGAAGTTTTGAATAATATCGATGATTTTTCAACTCATAACACCGAAGAAATTGTAAAACAATGGATTGCAGATAAAGAATATAATCTTGGCGGTGTGATGAATACCCTTCGTTTATCATTGGTTGGAGCTGCAAAAGGTCCACATTTATTTGATATTACTGAAATTATCGGGAAAGAAGAAACCATTCAACGTATTGAAAAAGCCATAGAAAAATTAGGATAATGATATTTTTAGAGCCGATGTGCGCATCGGCTCTAAAAGTGTAAATGAATTATGAAAAAAGTCCTCATTATTACATACTACTGGATACCTTCGGGTGGAGCCGGTGTGCAACGCTGGGTGAAATTTACCAAATACCTGCGTGAATTTGGATGGGAACCTGTTATTTACACACCGGAAAATCCCGAATATCCTTCTGAAGATTTTTCATTTCAAAAAGATATTCC
>LR026962.1:232326-234520 GCA_900498215.1 uncultured Paludibacter sp.
CTCGGAACAATGTCCGGAGGATGGAAAATTGTAAAAACAATGGGAACGCGTATTACTAAAGTAACTCCTTTTGAAGGCGTAGTAGCTGAAACTGCCGGCGCTTTAACATTGTATTTAACTGAGTATTTGCATATTCCGGTAAGTACAACGCATACTATCACAGGAGCTATTATTGGAGTTGGTTCTGTAAAACGTTTATCAGCAGTACGTTGGGGCGTTACGCGTAAACTCTTGGTAGCTTGGTTGTTAACAATTCCGGTAAGCGCATTAATTGCTGCTATTATTTATTTTGCTTTAGGACAATTTATAATTTGAAATCAATATTTCTAAAATATGAGAAAGACATCTTAAAAAAGATGTCTTTTTTGTTTTAAATCGAAATTCAAAATACATTACCAAAAGAATGACGAGGGGAAAATAGAATTTCTTTATAAAAAGACAATATATAATGATATGTTGCTTTCTTGCTTTTCAATTTTACAATAATATAAATATTTGCACATTTCAACCGAAATTCTTACTTTTGCTAAATATATATACTGAAATAATGAAATTCAAACGGATACTTCTTAAACTCAGCGGCGAGTCGCTCGCGGGAGAAAAAAAACAAGGTATTGAAATTAGCAGATTGGAACAGTATGCCATTCAAATCAAAGAAATTGTAGAACTTGGCGTACAAGTTGGCATTGTGATTGGCGGTGGAAATATTTTTCGTGGTTTAAGCGGTACTTCCAAAGGTTTCGACCGTGTTCAAGGAGATCAAATGGGAATGCTGGCAACGGTAATCAATAGTTTGGCTTTGAATTCAGCGTTGCAGGCAAACGGTACAAAATCACGTGTGCTTACTTCCGTACGTATGGAACCAATTGGTGAATATTATAGTAAACGTTACGCTGTAGAATGTTTAGAAAGGGGAGAAGTGGTAATTATTGCCGGCGGTACAAGTAATCCGTATTTCACTACCGATACGGCTTCTGCTTTACGAGCTATTGAAATAGAAGCAGATGTAATGCTTAAAGGCACTCGTGTAGATGGAGTTTATACAGCTGACCCGGAAAAAGATAAATCTGCGGTTAAGTTTGATGAAATTACTTATGATGAAGTTTACAACAGAAATTTGAAAGTAATGGATTTAACTGCTACTACAATGTGCAAGGAGAACGATATGCCTATTTACGTTTTTGATATGGACACTGTGGGCAACTTGAAAAAAGTAATAATGGGAGAAAAAATCGGGACGCTTGTTAAAAATTAGTTGATTGTTAATTAGTTAAATAGGAAATATTTTCTACAAACACAAAATTCAAACGTCAAATATTAAACATCAAACTATAACCTATGCAAGACTTTAAACAATACTTGAAAGATGCTGAAGAAATGATGGAGGCATCAGTTGAATATCTTGATGAGGCATTAGCGCATATACGTGCTGGAAAAGCAAATCCGCGTATTCTGGACGGTATAAAAGTAGAATATTATGGAGCGCACGTACCTTTGAGTAACGTATCAACCATTACCACGCCCGATGCAAAAACCATTAGTATTCAACCATGGGAAAAAAACTTGATTCCTGTCATTGAAAAGGCAATATTAAATTCTGACGTGGGAATTACTCCTGCAAACAATGGAGAACAAATTCGTTTGGGAATTCCACCATTAACAGAAGAACGTCGTAAACAATTGGTAAAACAAGCTCGTCATGAAGGTGAAGAAGCGAAAATAAGTGTGCGCAACGCTCGCCGTGAAGCTATTGATCTTCTGAAAAAACTTGTAAAAGAAGGGCTTCCGGAAGATATGGAAAAAGATGCTGAAGCTGAAGCGCAAAAACTGCACGATAAATACGTCAAGAAAATTGATGAACAACTTGCAGCTAAAGAAAAAGAAATAATGACGGTTTAATAAGTACTGAGTATCTAAGTTATTGAACAATTAAAAGTTGGAGCGGTTGTTTCTATGTAAATAATCGCTTTTGTTTTGAGTTTTTTAGTTCATATATAAAACAAGAAAAGGAATTGAAAGATAATCTCTGATATCTGAAGTCTGTAATCTGATGTCCCCAAAAATGAAAGGTTTAGTCATTAAAAATACCGGAAGTTGGTACTTGGTAAAAACTGAGGATGGGCGTTTATTTGACTGCAAAGTGAAGGGGAATTTCCGAATTAAAGACATTCGAAGCACTAATCCGATTGCCGTT
>LR026962.1:236625-257636 GCA_900498215.1 uncultured Paludibacter sp.
TTTAATAATTCTCATTTTTTGAGCTGAATTTTGCTTTTCCCTTGCGGTAAAAATTAAATCAGGAAGAAATGTTTTTTTATTCGTTGCGGGCAAAACTAACTAAATATTTTGTAACTGCAAGTAAATTTGTACTTTACTTTTTTTTCTTGNGATATTTTAATAAAAATATTGAACGATTTTGTTTTGTGATTTTAAATAAAAGCATTATATTTGCACCCTCAAAAAAANATAATCAACAAAAGTATTTATTAATCATTAAGGAGGAAACAAAGTATAGCTAAACAACTTATTATCAGACCTCAAAAGTCGAAAGAGAAAGAACAACCACACCGTATTAATGAAAAAATAAGAGGTGTAAAAGAAGTTAGATTGGTTGGTGATAATGTTCAACAAGGCATCGTATCTATTGACGAAGCGCTTCGAATAGCAGATGAATTGGAATTAGATTTAGTGGAAATATCTCCTTCGGCAGTGCCGCCTGTTTGTAAAGTTATTGATTATCAGAAGTTTTTGTATCAGCAAAAGAAAAAAGAAAAAGAAATAAAAGCCAAAGCTGCAAAAGTAGTAGTAAAGGAAATTCGTTTCGGACCGCAAACTGATGATCATGATTACAACTTTAAGTTGAAACACGCTATCGGTTTNTTGAAAGAAGGAAGTAAGGTAAAAGCATTTGTNTTTTTCAAAGGTCGTTCCATTCTTTTCAAAGAACAAGGCGAAGTGCTTCTGCTCCGTTTTGCAAACGATTTGGAAGAATATGCCAAAGTAGATTCGTTACCGGCGCTTGAAGGTAAAAGAATGATATTAATGCTTTCTCCAAAAAAACAAAAGTAATTGAATTTCAATAATATATAAAAGTAAAAGTAAAATGCCCAAAATGAAAACTAACTCCGGTGCCAAAAAAAGATTCGCTCTTACCGGAACAGGAAAAATCAAAAGAAAACACGCTTTTAAAAGCCACATTTTGACTAAAAAAACCACAAAACAAAAACGTAATCTTACTCAAACAGGATTAGTTAGCAAAGTGGATGTGAAAGAAGTAAAATCATTACTTTGCATCAGATAAGTCAAAAAAAAAAAAACAATTTTAAAACCGAGAGATTTCTTTTATTGTAAAACCGAATGTTTAGCCAAAAAGACCGTAAAATAGCGGCGCTAACGTTCATAATTCATTAATTTTATGCCAAGATCAGTAAATCACGTTGCTTCACGTAAAAGAAGAAAAAGAATTTTAAGTCTTACCAGAGGTTATTTTGGTGGACGCCGTAATGTGTGGACGGTTGCAAAAAACACATGGGAAAAAGGATTACAGTATGCCTATCGCGATCGTAAAGCTAAAAAACGCAGTTTTCGCGCACTTTGGATACAACGTATAAATGCTGCAGCACGTTTGGAAGGAATGTCATACTCGCAATTGATGGGCGCTCTTCACAAAGCAGGTATCGAAATGAACCGTAAAGTGTTGGCAGATTTAGCAATGAATCATCCGGAAGCATTTGCAGCCATAGTAAAAAGCGCTAAAAACGGAGCAAAACCTGTAGCTAAAAAAACGGAAAAAGCTCCAAAAGCAGTGAAGACTGCAAAAGCAGAAAAGGCAGAAGTTGCTGAATAAGAATAATACTAAGTGCTTTCAAAACATATAAAAACCACTTCTCGTATAATAAGGGAAGTGGTTTTTTGCTGTATGGCAATTACCGTTGTTTCTACTTTCCAAATTCCAGCCAGTTTTTTAAATTGGCTATTTGTTCCGGATTACCCAATACAAATAATTTAATTTCATTGGTTAAAATAGTGGTGGGATCAGGATTGAAAATGTATTTCATATTCGCTGACTTTATGCCTACAATATTTGCTCCGGAATGTTCTCTGATTTTCAAATCGCCAATCGATTTACCATCAAAAGATTTTGAAAGATTTTCGCACGAAATTTCTACCAATTGAACATCTTTGCTTTTCTGCAGTAAAACACTATCTAAAAATTCTACAATATCCGGTTGATGCACGAGTTTTGCCATTTGCTGTCCACCAATTAATTCAGGCATAATCACATTATTTGCTCCCGCCAAACGCAGTTTCTTTACCGAACGCATTTCGGAAGCACGACTAATAATGACCATATTCTTACTCAAACTCCGCACGGAAAGTACCACAAAAACATTATCGGCATCTTCAGGTAATGTAATAATGATGGCTTTCGCATCACGCACACGTGCTTTTTCAAGAATATCTTCTTGAGTGGCGTCGCCTTTAATGTAAAGCAACGAATTGTCTTCTTCAATACGTGCAATAACGTTTTCACGCTTTTCAATCACAACGCAATCTACGTTATTTTCGCGTAGTTCTGTAACGGCTTGTTCACCGTTTCGTCCGTAACCTACTACAATTACGTGATTTTTGAGTTGTTGAATTTTTTTATCCACTTTATGTAATTTTAGATAATGTTTTAATTCTCCGTCAACAATAAATCGTATTAAAGTTGAACCTATATATGCTAATGTTCCTAAGCTGATTAGTATCAGAAAAATTGTAAAAACTTTACCAACAGCATCAAACTCGTGGTTGCCAACTTCCTTAAAACCGACAGTAGAAATAGTAATGACACTCATATAAAGTCCGTCCAAAAAACTCAATCCTTCCAGAGACATATATCCTGCAGTTCCAATAATAAGAATAGAGAATAAAAGCAGAACACCTGTTCGTATAGCTTTATTGGATGTTTGTTGAAATTTTTGGTATTCGGACATAGATTTAGTTACAAGTTACGATTATTTTGTAATTTGTTTTTATAGGGATATTCGTAAAATAAAAAAACAAAGCCAACTAAATCATTGTGAGATAGTTGGCTTTTTCGTATCTTTGATTATTCCCCCGCTATTTGTGTTAGTGGCATAAAACGGAGGTAATAACCCCAAAAAGATATGTCAAAAGTACAAAAAATTTCTCAGATTTCTCCTACATTAGGNCCACTAAGCAATTTTAAGATTGTCAGTGATATTCGTGTAGAGATAGCATCGTTATTAGATATTGATTCTGCGCAGCAAGTATTGGCATCGCATTGGAAACCGTATTTGAAAAACCTGCACGTGTGTATGACTGACGCTACCTGTTATGAAAGCTATATGCGTTATCCAACCAATATAAAGCTCTTATGGGAATGCGTCCACTGGCTTGATGCTCATTTGTCTGATTTTTGTGGAATACTTCATCAGCGTGTTCCACGTAATAAGTTTAATGATGTCTCCAAGGTTTATCTCTCTTACAGTAAAAAACGCAAGAACAACGTGAAGAAATCAAGAAAGCGGATGCTTGTGCGCAGATTATTGCATTTGTTGGAGAAATTATTATCCCAAATAAAATCATTATTAAAAAATAACGCTAAGGGTTTATCTCTTTCAACCGATTTTCGCAAACGTTTATCTGTCATAGAAGAAGTATTGGAACAACAGAAAAGGATGTTTGAGGGCGAAAACATATCGGATAGAATTGTCAGTGTTGATAAACCTTATATTCGCCCCATTGTCAGAGGCAAAGAAGTCAAAACCGTAGAGTTCGGGGCAAAAGTAAACAATATCCAAATAGACGGGATTTGTTTTATCGAACATCTCTCTTTCAAAGCCTTCAATGAAGGAATACGCCTCAAACAATGCGTATGGTTACATCAACACTTAATGAAAACACGGGTGAAAGCCATAGGGGCAGACGGCATCTATGCCAATAACACGAACAGACGTTTCTGTACAAAATACAACATTCATACCTCATTTGTACGCAAGGGAAAACCCGCTAAGGATGAAAAGGACAGGACGATGCTCAGAAAAGAATTAAGTCGTGAAAGAGCCACACGGATGGAAGGAAGTTTTGGAACTCAAAAACAACACTACGATTTACTCAAAGTACACGCCCGAACGAAACAAACCGAGATACTTTGGATATTTTTTGGAATACATACTGCCAATGCCGTAAAAATGATTGAGAAAGTACAAGCGGCGATACACAAGAAAGTTGCCTGAATACATAATAACGACAAAAAAATAGAAGTTTTTTTACCGGAACTTCCAACGCTTTATGTCCGAAAATTAGAAAACAGTGTCTTTTTTAACTTTATCACTAAAATGATGTTGATAAAACCACAAAAAAAACAAATCAGCAGACTGTTTTTTTGTTTCAGTTCTGCTGATTTGTTGTATTTAACGAATATCCCTTTATACAAAAGTAGTAAAAGTGTTGATTAATACAACAAAAAACTCCCCAAATCTGAATTGATTTGGGGAGTTTTTATCTAATTGTCTTGGTTCTTGTCTCCGAAAGTTTGAATAAATTACATCATTCCGCCCATTCCGCCTCCCATTGGCATTTGTGGAGCAGGATTTTCTTCTTTCTTTTCAGTTACAACAGCTTCTGTTGTAAGGAACATTCCGGCAATAGAAGCGGCATTTTCCAATGCAACACGGGTAACTTTTGCAGGATCAACTACGCCCGCTTCAAAGAAGTTTTCATATTTATCGGTGCGGGCATTGTAACCAAAATCACCTTTTCCTTCACGCACTTTTTGTACTACAACAGCTCCTTCTTTTCCTGCATTTGCCACAATTTGACGCAAAGGTTCTTCAATGGCACGTTTTACGATTTCAATTCCGGTAGTTTCGTCTTCGTTGTCACCTTTCATTTTATCTAAAGTATTGATAGAACGAATGTAAGCTACACCACCTCCGGGAACTATTCCTTCTTCAATAGCGGCGCGAGTTGCGTGCAATGCATCGTCCACACGGTCTTTCATCTCTTTCATTTCCACTTCGGAAGCAGCTCCTACGTAAAGTACAGCAACACCGCCAGCCAATTTAGCTAAACGTTCCTGAAGTTTTTCGCGGTCGTAATCGGATGTTGTAGCTGCAATTTGAGATTTAATTTGTGTAGTACGAGCGTGGATAGCATCTTTATTACCAGCGCCGTTTACAATTGTTGTATTGTCTTTATCCACCGTAATTTTTTCTGCAGTACCCAACATATCAAGGGTCGCTTTTTCCAATTCAAATCCTTTTTCTTCAGAAATTACGGTACCGCCTGTCAAAATGGCAATATCTTCCAACATTTCTTTGCGGCGGTCGCCAAATCCGGGAGCTTTTACGGCACATATTTTCAAAGAAGCACGCAAACGGTTTACAACCAATGTGGTAAGCGCTTCGCTTTCAACATCTTCCGCAATGATTAACAACGGGCGTCCGGATTGAACAGCCGGTTCAAGAATGGGAAGAAGTTCTTTTAGATTGGAAATTTTTTTGTCGTAGATAAGAATATACGGTTTTTCAAATTCCACTTCCATTTTTTCTGTATTGGTAACAAAATACGGAGAAATATAACCACGGTCGAATTGCATTCCTTCTACAACATCAATTGTAGTTTCGGTACCTTTTGCTTCTTCAATTGTAATTACGCCGTCTTTTGATACTTTGCGCATAGCATCGGCAATAAGTTTACCAATTTTTGCATCGTTGTTGGCAGATACAGTAGCAACTTGTTCAATTTTGTCATAGTTATCACCAACTGTTTTTGCTTGCGATTGAATGTTTGCCACAACAGTTTCTACCGCTTTATCAATACCGCGTTTCAAATCCATTGGGTTTGCTCCGGCAGTTACATTTTTAAGTCCCACGTTTATGATGGATTGTGCTAACACAGTTGCTGTTGTTGTGCCATCTCCTGCATCGTCTCCGGTTTTTGATGCAACTTCTTTTACCAATTGTGCACCTAAGTTTTGGAATGAATCTTCCAATTCAATTTCTTTTGCAACAGTTACACCGTCTTTTGTAATTTGTGGTGCGCCAAATTTCTTTTCAAGAATCACATTACGACCTTTAGGTCCAAGTGTTACTTTTACTGCATTTGCCAGTTCATCTACACCTTTTTTCAACTGGTCGCGAGCATCTATGTTAAATAAAATTTCTTTTGCCATAATATTATTTACTATTTACAATTTTAGATTTACGATTTTTAGATAATAGCAAGAATGTCAGATTGACGCATAATAAGGTATTTTTCACCTTCCCATTCTAACTCTGTTCCGGCGTATTTTCCGTAAAGAACAGCATCGCCTTTTTTTACTACCATTTCTTCGTCTTTGGTTCCGTTACCGACTTCCAAAACCTCACCTTTTAACGGTTTTTCTTTTGCAGAATCCGGAATAATAATTCCGCTTACTGTTTTTTCTTCTACCGGTGCGGGTTTTACAAGCACGCGGTCTGCTAATGGTTTGATGTTCATAGTTTTAAATGTATTTATATTGTTTTTATTGATTTTTTGTAGAACTGCATTTCTCATAGCGAATTTTGTACCAAAAACATTTTTCTGTCATTTTGTCATTCTTCTGTGGAAATTTTACAAAGATATAACAGTTTATACATATCAAATAATCTCAAATTTGGATTTTTTGAACATAGTTTTTTGATCAAATGTTTTTTTATTGCCGGAAAAATGAAAGCCAATATTCTATGAATGTGATTTCTTTTTATTTTTATAAAAGTGTGAAGTAATTTTGATTGATTTGCCAAAAACGGATATTTCCCTGACTTATACATTAAATACAAATTTTTTGTGCCGTTTTCCGTTTTTGCTATAAATGTGATGTTGTCGTCTAATCCTCTATGGATAAGTGAATTGTCGATATGATGGATATTACAGCCAAGTTCAGCAATTCCGTGCCCAAAAAGAGTGTCTTCATGTCCATAACCTTTCACGGTTTCATCAAAACGGATTTGATTGAAAATGTTTTTTGAAATTAAAAAGTTAAATGTAGAAAAATGGGATAGTTCAGAACTTTTGTTTCGGTATTCGGCATTTTTAGCTTCTCTTTCCCGACCGTATTTTAATCGTAAGCTAAAATCAGGATTATTTTCATTTTCATCGTACGCAGTTCCTCCAATCACCACAGCGTCTTCTTTACAGAAATCCAAATATCGTTGTATAAAGTGTTTGTCTTTGACTTCGGCATCGCAATCAATAAAAAGTAAGTATTTGTATTTTGCTGTATCTGCCAACTTATTGCGAATGGCAGAACGACCAATATTTTTGGGTAAAATAATGTATTTACAAAATTCCAGTTCATTTACTATTTTATTTTCATCAAAAAACAACGTAGAACCATCTTCCATTACAATAATTTCAAAGTCAGAGTGACTTTCAATTGCTTGTGAGTGCAACTCGTTAACAAGTTGTGTGATATTGTAATTATATGTCGGGATGAGGATGGAAAGCATTTATATGAATTATGAATTATGAATTATGAATTATTTCCATAAGTTTTTTTTCTTCGTTTTCCCAGCAAAGTTCTTTTGCCAAATCAGAAAAATGACTTGTATCAAATTCTTCTAAAAGAATTTTGTTTATAGCTTCAGCTAAATATTCCGGTTCATAATGGTTGATTAAAATACCTATTTTATTTTTTTCAACAATATTTCGGATTTCAGGAAAGTCGGTTGCCAATACAGGAATTTCTGCGTGAATGTAGTCAAAAATTCGGTTTGGAAGAGAATAATAATAACTTAAACCTTTGTTTTCCAACAAACAAAGTCCTAAATCAGCACTTGCAGTAAATGATTTTAAATTTTCCGGATTTATTTTTCCCTTGAAAATAACTCTGTCAGACAAATTCAGCGATTTAACTTGCTGTTTTAATTTGTCAGAAATGTCGCCTTCGCCAATAATAATCAATTGCACATTGTTTATAAATGGAATTGCTTGTATTATCCATTCCAAACCACGCCCAATATTTAATGCTCCTTGATAGATAATTGTTTTTATTTCTTTATTGTCTTTTTGATTATCATTTTTTTGTAAATATGGAACATTTCTTATAACTTCCATATTTATTCTATATTTGGAGTTATAATAATCGGCAATGGATTGACAAACGGTGTAGGAATATCTCAATTTAGGAAAAATAATGTCTTCTATTTTTGTCCAAAATTTCTTTACGAATTTTCGATTTACCAACTCAGGAACTTCGGGAAAAAGTTCGTGTGCATCAAAAATTAATTTTTTCTTTCTGATAACAGATGCAAGATAATTTGCAATTAATGTATCAGTATCATTCGAGATTAAAATATCTGATTTTGAGAATAATAAAAATAGAAACAGGCGAAAGTTTAATTCGGCATAAAATAAAAAAGAATGATTGAAAAGCAACTGAAAGCGTTTATAAGAATAAACAAATGAAACAGAGGGACTATTTCTTAATTTCCGTCCCAATAAAAGCACATCATATCCGTTTTCAAAACATGATTTCGCCACTTTTTGTACACGTTGATCTGTTGCTAAATCAGAACTTACAGATATGATAATTCGTTTAGGCATTTATTGTTATTTCCTTAAATAATTTATCATCCACTCGTATAAATCTCTGTGATACAGTTTGTTATTTTCTTCCATTGAAATATTATGCCACAGTAAAACCAACTCACCGTTGTGTTTTTTCACTTCGTCAACCAAATTGTTACAATAACTAAACGCTTCATCTACTTTCAGGCGCATATAACGTTTATCATTCAATGTATTGTCCATTATTGTTAACGGGTGAAGCAGGAGAGAAGTCCGTTTTTGTTGTTTTGGATCAATCCATTTTACAGCTCTGCACGTTCCCAATCTAAATCCGGCAACATCAGCAAATCCCATAGTAAAATCATCTGTAAATCCCGCATTAATAAGTGTCTGAAAATCTTCAGGCTCTCTGCTGCAAAGATAATGGTTGCGACTCAAAACTGTTTTTTTACCTATTACTTTTTCCAATAATGCTTTTTCTTCAAAAATTATATTTGGTTCTATTCCTGCTTGATAAGATGGATGCAGTCCAATTTCAACATTTTCTTTCTTACAAAGTTCAAAAAAAGTTTGAAAATCTTTACTTTCTATATTTTGTAATGGCTTATCTTGAGGTAAACTTTTCCCGCCGACTTTAATAAATGCAATGCTTTTTACTTCGGTATTTGGAAGTGATCTTTGTAAATTTTTAGCAAAATCAAACAACAAAGGAAACGTGTACCAAGGATCTGAATTTATATTGCCAAAGTAGGTTTTTAAGGCGGTAATAGTATTTTTAGGTCGAAATAGAATTTTAAAAATGGCTTTTACCGTGCTTTTTATATTTCTGAAATGGGCAAGTTTATCCACATCGGTTGTCAGATAAATTTTCTCAATTTCTTGTTGTGGCTCGTCAATTTTCACTCCAATCTCACGAACATATTCTCGCAATATTTTTCCGTATTCTTCTACGATGGGACGATGCAGAAAACCTGCTTTATAAGCGATGGATTCCTTGCCGATAAATCTTCCGTGTTCATCACGCACTTCAGGCCGAATCATTTCTTCGTATCGGGAAATAAGAAAATAAGTACTTGCAATCAAGTCCGCGTGGAGAATAACGGTATTGTTGATTTTTTCAATTTTTGGTGAACCGTAAATTATCCGGATATCTCCTGAAGATGATTTTAAAGATTTTAAAGGCAGTGTTGGAAGTGATTCTTTTGTTCCATAAAAATCTTCATCAAAAAAACGGGATGGTTTGATGATAAGTTTGTATTTTTCAAATTCTTTTTCGTCAGATGTATAACCGATGTGTTTTATTACTTCATTATTTTCTGTTCTGAGAAGAAATTGAAGGATGTACTGAATGATTTCTTGTATATTTTCCGGTATTTTCATCTATTTGCTTGCAACTACTTCAAGAGTTTTTAATTACTCGAAGATAGTTGTTTATGGTTTTATTTTTTATTACCGATATTTCTTTTTAGATGGCGCGAATAAGTTAAAATTATAGCTATTGCCAGTCCCATTAAAAGATCATTTTTTTGAAAAACACCGAATAAAATAGGATTTTCAGGAAATTGATGTGCTATTAATCTCAACAAAAATGTGAGCGCCATAAATACACAAAATACGCCAATTCCATATAAAAGCTCCCTAAATCCTTTTTGTGGGACTTTTGGTGGTGTTGATTGATTTGAATTATTGCTTTCGTCCATATTTTATTTTATTTTTTGTTGGAAATATATTGTTTTATTTTTAAAATCAATGTAAAAACGGATAAATTCTCTTTTAGAAGTTAGATTATAATTCCTTTTTCAGAAATCTTCCCGTTTCGCTACTTGGATTTTCGCTTACTTCTTTGGGTGTTCCCGTGCAAATAATTTGTCCTCCGCCTTGTCCTCCTTCGGGACCAATATCAATAATATAGTCGGCACTTTTTATTACATCCATATTGTGTTCGATGATAATCACCGTATTTCCTCTGTTTACTAACCGATTCAAAACTCCCAAAAGAACACGAATATCTTCAAAATGCAATCCTGTAGTCGGTTCATCAAGAATATAAAGCGTCTTTCCCGTGTCACGTTTTGATAGTTCGGTAGCCAATTTCACCCGCTGGCTTTCACCGCCCGAAAGCGTTGTACTGCTTTGTCCCAGTTTAATATAGCCCAGACCGACGTCTTTCAATGTTTTAATTTTATTTAGTATAGACGGTTGATTTTCAAAGAATTCCACCGCTTGATTAATGGTCATATTCAATACGTCGGCAATGGATTTTCCTTTAAAACGCACTTCCAGAGTTTCACGATTGTATCGTTTCCCTTGACAAGTTTCACAAAGCACATTTACATCGGGCAAAAAATTCATTTCAATGGTTTTGTAACCGTTTCCACCACACGTTTCACAACGTCCGCCGGCAGTATTAAATGAAAATCTCCCCGGTTTGTAACCGCGAATTTTTGCTTCGGGAAGTGTCGCAAATAAATTTCGTATATCGCTGAACACACCGGTGTAAGTCGCAGGATTAGAGCGTGGAGTGCGTCCTATGGGCGATTGATCTACTTCAACTACTTTATCAATGTTTTCAAGTCCCTCAATTCGTTCATAAACTAACGGATCTTGCAACGATCGGTAAAAATACTGGCTTAAGATAGGCTGCAACGTATCGTTTATCAATGTTGATTTTCCACTACCTGAAACACCTGTAACGCAAATCATTTTTCCAAGCGGAAAGGTTACATCCACATTTTTCAGATTATTTCCTTTTGCTCCGAAAAGCGTCAAAAATTTGCCGTTTCCTTCCCGTATTTTTTCAGGAATTTCAATTTTCTTTTTTCCATTCAGATATTCCGATGTCAATGTATCGGATTGCAACATTTGTTCAGGCGTTCCGGTAAAAACCACTTCACCTCCATGACGTCCTGCGCGAGGACCTAAATCTACAATAAAATCGGAAGCCAGCATCATATCTTTGTCGTGTTCTACAACAATCACAGAATTTCCCGTATCGCGAAGTTGTTTTAATGAATGAATCAAACGCTGGTTATCGCGCTGATGCAGTCCGATGCTTGGTTCGTCCAAAATGTACAATACATTTACTAATTGCGAACCGATTTGCGTTGCCAATCGGATGCGCTGGCTTTCGCCACCTGAAAGAGAGACAGACGAGCGATTCAAAGCCAAATAAGTTAAGCCGACATCTACCAGAAACTGCAAACGTGAGCGAAGTTCTTTCAAAATTTCAGTTGCAATAAGTTTTTGTTTATCGTCGAGGTGCTTTTCAACATTGTTCAGCCAATCCGAAAGTTCCGAAATATCCATTTCTGCCAATTCGGCAATGTTTTTGTCGTGAATGTGGAACGAAAGTGCTTCCTTATTCAGTTTTGCGCCGTTACATTCAGGACATTTTACGGTTTTGGAATATTGATTTGCCCATTTCTGTTCGGTAGCCGATGCGGAATTTTCCTGCTGCATTTCGATGTATTTCAAAATTCCATCGTAAGAAAGAAAATAGTTTGAATTGCCGAGCGAATGATTTTTAATGTTTAATCGTTCTTCCGTTCCGTTCATTATTTCATCAATAGCTTCTTCCGGAATTTCAGAAATAGGCGATTTTATATTGCAATCGTATTTCTCCAAAATGGCTTCAATCTGCCAAAAAATAGTACTGTTTTTATGCTTTCCTAACGGAGAAATTCCACCGTTGTAAATGCTTACAGACTTATCGGGAATGATTTTGTCCATGTCAATCTCATTCACAAAACCAAGTCCTTTGCATTTTGGACAGTACCCATGAGGGGAGTTAAATGAAAAATTATGCGGCGCGGGTTCATCGTACGAAAGTCCTGTAGTGGGACACATCAATTTCCGGCTAAAATATCGAACATCGTCTGCATCTTTTTCAATTACCATAATAATACCGTTTCCCTGCTGCATAGCCTTTTCCATAGATTGTTTCAGGCGTTGGCGGTCTTTGCTTTCTACTGTCAAACGGTCAATTACAATTTCAATATCGTGGATTTTATACCTGTCCACTTTCATCCCGAACGTGATTTCGCGGATTTCACCGTCAACACGTACGTGTAAATATCCTTTTTTGCGGATATTTTCAAATAAATCTTTGTAATGTCCTTTACGTCCACGAACTACAGGCGCTAAAAGCAATGTTTTTTTTCCCTCGTAATTTTTAAGAATCAAATCCACAATTTGTTCGTCGGAATATTTTACCATTTCTTCTCCCGTAATATATGAGTACGCCTTGCCTGCGCGCGCATAAAGCAAACGGAGAAAATCGTAAATTTCGGTGGTGGTTCCTACTGTGGAACGCGGATTTTTATTGGTGGTTTTTTGTTCGATGGAAATTACGGGGCTTAATCCGGTAATTTTATCCACATCGGGGCGTTCTAAATTGCCCAAAAAACTACGCGCGTACGCCGAGAAAGTTTCAATGTAACGGCGTTGACCTTCGGCAAAAATAGTGTCGAAAGCAAGTGATGATTTCCCGCTTCCGCTCAAGCCTGTAACTACCGTGAGCGCGTCGCGTGGAATGGTTACGTCAATGTTTTTCAGATTGTGCACACGCGCACCCGTAACATCCACGTTTTCATCAGTTTCAGGAAGGTGTATATGATTGTTTTTAGTGTCCAATTTGCAAAAAGTTTAATTTGCAAAGATAGGAAAAAATACAACAGTGGGAAAGTTACAAGTTTGTAAAGTTTATGAAGAGTTTTCTCACCAAATATCTCACAATAAAAGTTCCGTCAAAAAAATAAGGACATCACAAAAAGTAATGTCCTTATTATAAATGCTTTATCAGATTTTTATTTTACGGAATCGCCTGAAAGTACATTTTTAACTTGGTCGATAATTCCTCCGTTTACGGCTTTTTCTTTTAAAGCTCTTTCTTTGCAAGTGAGACAAAGTTCGCCGTTTTCAATGTGGCGGCTTTCCCAAGCTTCTTTTACGGTTCCTTCAGATATTTCTCTGTTTTTAATGTGGTAACAATCTTTATAAATGTGGTATTTATTGCCTGCTTTTGTTGTCCAATATACGTGGTCAACGCCTGTAAGTTGTTTCAATGAATCGGTTTGAGCATTGATTTCGGCTGTATATTTTTCTATGGAAGGAGGATTGAAATCTACCCCTGTAATTCCCGCAGCGAGCAATGCTACAATAGCAACAGCTCCGGCAATTCCTTTGGTTTTTCCGTTCACATCTTTATTGGTAAAAATAAGAATAACCAACGGTAAAAATGCCAACACCGACATAATTGCGCCTAACTGACTTTTGAAGAAGAACGATACTTTATTTGCTTCCGAAGCCGGATCCAAACGATTGGCTTTTTTCCATAAAACATTTCCCAAAATAGCCAAAGCAAGAATTACTACAATAGCTACAATGAGCCATACAAGTGTTTCGTTATGAATGAGTTTAAGAATAGCAAAAACTTCTCCTGCAATAGCTATCAACCATGCAAGAATAGCAAAAAGACGTAACTGAGAAGCTTTTCCTTTTGCTTCTTCGCTTGCTTGAAAAATTTTTTGGTCTGTCATAGTTTAAAATTATTAATTATTAAAAAATCCATACGTTTTTAAATTAAACGACACAAATATACATTCTTTTTTAAAATATGCAAAATAATTGTGGGAGAAGAAGAAAGTCAAAAGTCAAAAGTCAGAAGTTAAGAAGATAAAATGTTTATTGCTTTCTAAAGATTAATTTATACCTTTGTGTTTTAACAAATCACCGAATATGTGAGAGTTAAAATTTCAGATAAGAAACAAAAATCTGATTTCTGTTGTCTATAATCTATAAATCTAAAAAAAATATGAGTGAAATAAAAAATCGCCTTGCCGAATTACGCAAGGTAATGAAAGATTCAGGTATTGCCGCCTGTATTATTCCCGGAACCGATCCGCACGCCAGTGAATATATTGCCGATTATTGGAAAGAACGTCAATGGATTTCGGGTTTCGACGGTTCTGCAGGAACTGTTGCGCTTACGTTGGATAAAGCCGGACTCTGGACAGACTCGCGCTATTTTCTTCAAGGCGCCGAACAATTGAAAGATACTACCATCGAACTGATGAAACAAGGATTGCCTGAAACATTGGAAATTATTCCCTGGCTTGCATCAGAATTGAAAGCGGGAGATAAAGTGGCGGTAAATGCGCAAATGTTTTCGGTAAATGCATACGCTTCGATGAAAAACGAATTGAAAAGCGCCGGAATTGAACTTGTCTCAATGGATTTAATTGATAAAGTCTGGAAAAATCGTCCTTCTTTGCCTTTGAATCCGTTTTTTGTTTTCGATAAAAAATATACGGGAAAATCAGTAGGAGAGAAGTTGGAAATGGTTCGCGCCGAGATGAACAAACTCCGCGCTGATGTATTTGTGCTTTCAGCATTGGACGATATTGCGTGGCTGTTTAATATTCGCGGAAACGATGTGAATTACAATCCGGTAACCATTGCTTATGCTTTGGTGAATGAAAATTCTACGACGCTTTTTATTGCTCCCGAAAAAATGACAGAAAAAACATCGGCATATTTAAAAGAAAACGATGTGAAAGTGGAGGATTACACTAAAATTTATGATGCGTTAAAAGAAATTCCGAAGGCAAAAACGGTATTAATCGACGGCGGAAAACTGAATCAATCGCTGTTTGAAGCTATTCCTGCACAATGTGAGAAACGCAATACAATGTCGCCTGTTTTTAAACTGAAAAGCATAAAAAACAGTGTGGAAATGAACGGCGTACGCAAAGCAATGATAAAAGACGGCGTTGCTTTGACTCGTTTCTTTATGTGGTTTGAAAAAAATCTGAAAAAAGGAAAACTCACTGAAATTTCCATCACAGAAAAACTCAGGGAATTCCGTGCTGAACAAAATGGTTTTAAAGGTGAAAGTTTTTCTACTATTGCGGGTTATGCTGCTCACGGAGCCATTGTGCATTACAGCGCTACTCCCGAAAGCGATGTTGAAATAAAAGAGGAGGGCATTTTGTTGCTTGATTCGGGCGGACAATATTTGGATGGAACTACCGATATTACACGCACTGTTGCACTCGGCAAGCCCACAAAAAAACAAAAAACAGATTACACAATGGTTTTGAAAGGTCATATTCAATTGGGTATGGCTAAATTTCCCGCAGGCACGCGCGGATCGCAACTGGATATTTTGGCACGTAAAGCCATGTGGGACAAAGCGATAAATTACGGTCACGGTACAGGACACGGTGTGGGACATTTTTTAAATGTTCACGAAGGTCCGCAAAATATTCGTATGGACGAAAATCCGATGACGCTTCAACCGGGAATGATGCTTTCAAACGAACCCGGACTTTACAGAACCGGTGAATATGGAATTAGAATCGAAAATTTAGTACAGGTAATTCCGGCAGAAAAAACGGAATTCGGTCAATTTCTTAAATTTGAAACACTTACACTTTGTTATATTGATACAAAATTGGTGGATAAAAAAATGTTGACAGACAAAGAACGTGAATGGTTAAATGTTTATCATTTAAATGTTTGCAAGAAATTAGCTCCGCATCTTACAAAAAAAGAATGCAAGTGGTTGAGTAAAAAAACAGACGCGATTTAGTCGGAAGTTAGAAGCTGGAAGAAGATCAAATAAAGAAATCCGAAGAAATTTACTTTCTTCGGATTTTTTATGCTGAAATTTTATTTTACACTATCGGTTTTTGTTGGCGGATAATTTTTTGTCTTATTATTGAATAGGTTCATTATCCAACTGTTTTCGAGGGTTTTTAAGGTATGGCTAACCTGATCAAGTCCGGAGTTTACTTTCAAAATGGTTGTATCCACATTTTTTGCTGTATTTGCATTATTCAATAATAAACTTACCGTACCATCTCCGGAATTAATGCTTTTTGCCGTTTGATTTAATTCTCCTACTACATTATTTGCTTTTTCTGATGTGGTTCTAAGATTTGTCATAATAGACTTGGCTTCTGTCGTAATTTCATTGGTGTTTACAAGTTTTCCCAAATCACCTTTTCCCGAATTAATTTTTTGTGTAATCTCAGTTAATTCAGCCAATGTAGAATTAAGATTATCAGCAGTAACGCTAAATTTGGTGGTGAGTGTGTTTTTTGTCAAAAGCGCTCCAATATCACCTTCTCCGTTGTTTATTTTCTCGGTAATTAAATTCAAGTTTGAAACGGTTGATTTTGTATCCACTAATATATCACGGGCTTGAGAAAGCATATTTTCTATATCAATCCCGTATTTAGCTCGCAGTGTATCACCTTCCAGAATATGCCCTGTGTCGGGTGTGCCGGAAGATACAAGTAAAAGTTTATTTCCCATTAATCCATCCTGACTAATTTCGACAATGGAATTTCTGTATATAAACTTGGCATAATCTTTCCGAATGGCTAATGTTAATACCACTGTGCTGTCTGAGGTAATTTCAATATCTTTCACATTTCCCACATTAATGCCCGAAAATCGCACAGCGTTTCCGGGAACAACGCCACGAATATCATTAAAGATACAATATGCATAAGTCTTTCTATTGAACAAATTGTTTTTACTGCCAATAAAATAGATGGCTAAAACAAACAGGATAATAGCGGATATCACAAAAAATCCTACTCTCAAAGTTCTGTTAGTGCTATTCTTCATATTCAACAATTATTAATTTATAAAAAATAAGCTTTAATCTCTTTATCTTTACTGGAACTAAGTTCATCATAAGTTCCTTCGGCATAAAAGTAACCATCTTTCAGAATTTTAATTTTGTTTGTAGTTACTTTTGCGCATTTCATGTCATGAGTAATTATAATCGACGAAGCATTGTATTCTTCCTGTACTTGCAAAATAAGTTCGCTTATCTCGCCTGAAGTTACGGAATCTAATCCTGTAGTTGGTTCATCGTATAGAATAATTTCCGGTTTTAATATCAGTGTACGCGCCAAACCGATACGCTTTTTCATTCCTCCCGAAAGTTCTGCGGGCATTTTATCAATAGCATCCAATAGTCTTACACTTTTTAATGCCTGTTCAATTAAATGCTGTACTTCGTGTTTATCTTTCGACATTTGTGTACGCCTTATAGGAAATTCCAGATTTTCTCTTACACTCATAGAATCGTACAATGCTCCTCCTTGAAATAAATATCCAACCCTTTTTCTGATTTCATTTAATTCATTGTCGGAAATAGTAATCATATCTTGCCCAAACACATTTATTTCTCCTTCATCTGGATCCAACAATCTAACAATACATTTGGTTAGAACCGATTTTCCCGTTCCCGATTTTCCCAAAATACCCAAATTTTCTCCCTGAAAAAGGTCTAAATCGACACCTTTTAAAATTTCTTTCTCACCAAAAGCTTTTTTCAGGTTTCTGACCTTTATTATTGTTTCTTGTTCCATTGTATTACGGCATAAAAAGATTAGCAACCATTACAGCTAGCAAGTCTATAATAAATATTGCCATTGATGCTGAAACAACCGCAGAATTGGCGGCAATACCTACAGATTCCGTTCCTTGTCCTGCTTGGTATCCTTTATAAGCTCCAATTAATCCGATAAAAAATCCGAAAAATACAGATTTAATAGTAGCGGGGATAATATCGATAAAATCAAGCATATCAAATGCGGTGCGCATATACAACTGAAAACTAAATGGCGAAGAAAAATTCATAGCTAAATAAGAACCAAACAATCCGCAAGCATCGGCAAAAAATATTAATAAAGGTACCGTTATTGTGGTAGCCAAAACACGTGACGCAACAACAAATCCCAATGGTTTTGTGCCCGAAACTTCCATAGCATCAATTTGTTCGGTAACTTTCATCGCTCCAATCTCTGCACCAATGCCGGAACTCATTTTTCCTGCACACAGTAGAGCTGTTATTGCGGGACCTATTTCTCTTAATACAGAAACTGCAACCATTCCGGGTATCATTGCCTCTGCTCCGAATCGTACCATTACAGGGCGAGATTGCATTGTAAGTACAAGCCCCATAATAAAACCGGTGATGGAAATTAATCCTAACGATTTGTTTCCTAATAGGTATGCTTGTTTTAATAATTCTTTATGTTCATAAGGTGGAGTGAAAAATTGCTTCATTACCTTCCCGGTAAAAAAAGTCAAATCTCCAACATTTTCAAATGTATGTGTTAATATGTCCTTGGTTTTTGGAAATAGTTTTATCATTCCTTGTGTTTTCTTTGAATTTATATAATATGTTAGAATGAATGTGTAAAAAATGAATGTGTAAAATTAGTTATATTTTTTAATATAATTGTCTTTCCTATTGAAAAACACTGAAAATGTATTGAATGTTGTTTAATATAAAACTATAAATAAACGATTTATGGTAAATTTTATTTAAAAATGCATTTTAACAGGTTTTATACATAAAAATATTATCTTTGCAAATGTGAATTTAAATAAAAAATAAACTATATTGGAGAGTAATGTGTTTGTTAGCGTAGAGTTATTAAAATATCTTTATAATTAATGAAAGAAAAAAAAATAGCAATCATAGGTTTAGGTTATGTGGGATTACCTTTAGCCATCGAGTTTTCCAAAAAATATGATGTTATAGGATTTGACATAAACAAAATTCGTGTAGATGAGTTAAATAAAGGTGAAGACCATACTCTTGAAGCGGATGTGGAGGCAATGCGTACCTCTATCCAAAAGAAAAAAGAATCCGCAAACATCGGATTAAACTTCTCTTATGAGTTAAATGACTTAAAAGAATATAATATTTATATTGTTACTGTTCCTACTCCCATAGACCATTTCAATAATCCTGATCTCCGCCCGTTAATAAGTGCCTCACGAATGTTAGGGAGCATAATAAAAAAAGGAGATATTGTTATCTATGAATCAACAACTTATCCAGGTTGTACCGAGGAAGATTGTATTCCTCATATAGAACATGTTTCGGGGCTCAGATTTAATAAAGATTTTTTTGCGGGTTATAGTCCGGAACGTATCAATCCGGGAGATAAAGTAAATACACTTACTAAAATTAAAAAAGTAACATCCGGTTCTACACCTGAAATAGCAGAAGAAATAGACAAATTATACGCATCTATTATCACTGCAGGTACGCATAAAGCTCCAAATATTAAAGTAGCTGAGGCGTCAAAAATTATTGAAAACTCACAACGCGACGTTAATATATCTTTTATGAATGAGTTAGCTTTAATTTTCGATAAAGTTGGTATTGACACGAATGATGTGATTGAAGCAGCAGGTACTAAATGGAATTTTTTGAAATATCGTCCAGGCTTAGTTGGCGGACATTGCATAAGTGTAGATCCGTATTATTTAGCAAAAAAAGCAGAATCACTTGGTTATATTCCGCAGGTAATTCTTTCCGGAAGGCATGTAAACAATAGTATAGCTACTTTCATAGCAAGTAAAGTAATGAAACTAATGATTCAGAAAGATCATAAAATTAAAGGAAGCAATGTGTTAATATTAGGTGTTACATTTAAAGAAAATTGTCCGGATATTCGAAACACGAAAGTGGTTGATATTTATAATGAACTAATTGAATTTGGAGCGAATGTAGATATTTATGACCCTTGGGCGAATCAACAAGAGGTTAAAGAAGAATATGGCGTAAATATATTAAAAGAAATAAATCCTAATAATAAATATGAAGGTATCATTCTTGCGGTAGCTCATGACAAATTTAAGAATTTTGATTTTGAAAGACACCATAACGAAGGAGCTGTAGTTTTTGACGCAAAGGCAGTAGTGGACAGAAGATGGGTGGATGCGAGATTGTAAAAAATATATCTAATTTCAACAAATTTGTTTTTGTGAAATTATTAATAATTGAATATCTGAAATTTATAATTTTGTAAAGAAATAATGAAAATGTTATGCTTCTTTGAAAAAATATGTAATAAATAAAGAATAACTTTTATATTAAGGTTTAGAGAATTGTTGAAATAATAAAACAATTTGTGATAAAAAACTTCTTAAATTACATTTGGTGCTATTTAAAACTTGAATAAATTAAAACTAATTAACACAAGTTTAGTCAAAGAATCCATTCAGAACGAATTAAGAATTTTGAATATTTTAGACTATTTCTAAGGTGGGAGGAGTTGTGTGTACTTTTTAAGAGAAATTGATTTTTGTGAAAATCATATCTGAAAAGAGATAGTTGAAACAAAGCTTAGTTCTAAAAATTATTTTATTATTGATTGTGTTTGGAGAGCTAGACAGTGTTTTATTATAATCTTTAGAAAGACCATCTTAAAAAAATAATTTCAGATAGGGGAAAAATTGTTTTAAAGTATTAATCATTTAATGTCAATTAATACCTTGATCCATTGAAAAAAAATAAGTATTAACTCGTAGTGCATTTATAAAATAATAATAAAAAAAGTTGTTCATGTTGGATAAAATCCGTATATTTATTTGGTAATCAATCAACTAAATATAATGAACAACTTTATTACAAAGTACGAGAAAATTCTTGAGATATTAAAACAATTTGAGACAAAAAGTAATTTTCTGAATCAAATTCGTCGTCCACGTTTAACTGATATAGAATTAATAGCTGTTGATTTAACAGCAGAATCATTTAGTATAGATTCTGAACATCAGTTATTTAGAGAATTACCAAAGATCATAAGTTCAAAAATTGAACGTAGTGTATATAATCGTCGAAGACGAAAATTATTTTTAGTAAAAGAGCGAATCCGCAAAGC
>LR026962.1:257646-368548 GCA_900498215.1 uncultured Paludibacter sp.
TCTTGTATTATGATAGGAGATAAAGGCTATTTAAGTGCTGAGTATCAATTGGATTTATTTACTTCAAGCAATATCCGATTAGAAGTACCAATGAGAGAGAATCAGCATAATTATAAAAAACAACCTTATCTGCTAAGAAAGACAAGAAAACGTATAGAAACGCTCTTTTCACAACTTTGTGATCAATTTATGATTCGTCGAAACTACGCTAAGTCTTTTGACGGTTATAAAACAAGAATATTATCGAAAATAACTTCTGTTACAGTTATTCAGATGATTAACAAACTATTAAATAGAAATATAAACAACTTAAAAACACTTGTAGTCTAAATGCACTACGGGTAATTATTAAGTTAATTATACCGAAATGAAAAAGATAACTATAATTTTACTTTATTTTTTCACTTTATGTCCATTTCTTTTTCCAATTGGTGGTTTAAGCACAGACTTACAGCCTTATGCATTGGTTTTCGCGATATTTTATTTGTTTTTCTTTTTTTTTAATTTAAAGTTTAATCGCTCTGTACTACTTTGGCTTGGATTTTACTTGTTGTATTCTTTATTAATTGGATTAATTTCTGATTCAGATATTTTTACTATCAGTAAATGTTTTTACAGTTATTTTTCTCTATCAGTTATTTCACTTGCTTTATATAATTTGCTATTAAATACTGAGGGAATAAATGAAACATATGTTAAAGTCATACTCATATTATGGCTTGTGGTCGGATTCATTCAAATGTTCCTTAATATTGAATTTGGTAGTCAAATTGTGAGTGGATCTCGGACAACATCCGAACGTGGGGTTTATAGTTTAGCATCTGAGCCATCTTTTTTTGGTGTCCAATGTTTTTATTTTTTATTTTTAGTCCAAACTTTTACCAGAAAAAAGGATAGAATTTTATTCACATTAATTGTAACTTTTATGGCTGTTTTTTTAGCCCAAAGTTTTACTGGATTAATGTTCATATTAGCATTTTTTATCCCGTATTATTTAGATCTGTCTATTAGCAAAAAGATTAATATTAAAACTCATTTATTGATTCTGACAGTTGTAATAGGCAGTGGATATTTTTTTTATAAATATCTGATAGATAAAAGAATTGGACAATTATTTTTGATTTTACGAAATGATAGTACAGTTGGTTTACTTGATGATAGCAGCGCGAGCATTCGTTATAATAATATTCTAGAACCATTAGAGCAATCGATTAATAACAATCTTTTCCCGTTTGGTTTTACTGAGCGTATAGGAAGCTTGTTTGGAAGTATTTTATATGAACTAGGTTTTTTAGGAATACCGTTAATAATATTAATCACATACTCTTTTGTTTCTTTTTTTTCATCTACTATTAGTAGAATTATTGCATTTGTATTGATTTTTATTGTTTTTTTCTCAACTGTTCAATTGTCGAATCCAATGATAGCTTTTGTTATAGCTTTAAGTCTTTTTTATAATAAGAACTATGGAGTTTTTAAAAAAAATTAATAATAAAAAGACTAAAATAAAGAATGTTTCGCAAGATATTTTGCTAAATGTTGTAGCTAATATGATTCCAGTTATCATATTACAGTTTCTTATTCAACCTATCGTTGCAAATAAGTTAGGGGCAGAGCGTAATGGTTTATTTATTACAATTATTGCCTTATTGCGTTTTACAGTTGTTATTACAGGGAGTTCATTAAATAATACGAGATTGTTATTAGATAAAATGTACAAAAACAATAATTTTGTAGGCGATTTCAATTTATATTTATTAGTATTGTCTGTTGTAAACATCTTTATTGTTGCGGTAGGACTTATTTTATATGGCAAAAGTATTTCCGCTATAGAAATTTTTATTATATGTATATTATCTTTATTGTGGATGATAAAAGATTATTTAATCGTAGAATATAGAATAATTCTAAATTATAAAAAAATATTAATTAATAATTTATTGTTATCTTTGGGGTTAGTTTTAGGATTGTTGGTTTTTATTTATTTGCCATATTGGCATGTTATTTTTATTGTAGGATATTTGATTTCTTTTTTACATGTATTCTGGACGACAAAATTAATAAAAGAACCATTTGTTAAAACAAGTATGTTTGCAATATTAAATAAGACAATATTAGTCATTATATTTGCTAATTTTTTAGCAATGCTATCGGCAAATTTTGATAGACTTGTTCTTTATCCGTTAGTGGGGGGAACATTGGTATCAATCTATTATTCTGCATCTGCTATGGGAAAAATGATGACATTATTGTCTTCGCCATTATCTAGTGTTTTTTTAAGCTATGTTGTTAAATATGAGTTATTGCCAATGAAATGGTTTAATTATATTGTTGGAATTTCTATTTTTTTAGGAATAATATTATATATCATTTTTATACTTGTCAGTCCAATATTATTAAATGTATTATATCCTAAATGGAGTAATGAATCAATAAGATACGTACCAATAGTTACTGCAATAGCAATCTTTGAATTAGTAGTCACCGTTATTAATCCTATTGTTATGCGCTTTTGTAAAATAAATTATCAAATAAAAATACAATTACTGTTTCTCTTATCTTATATGGTTTTAGGATTGAGTTTACTTAAAGTTTTTGGAATGATAGGATTTGCTTATGGAGTATTAATAGCTACTTTTATCAAAGTTTTATATGTTTACTTTAACGCAAGGAGTGTTTTATTGAAAATTAATAATAGAGGATAAAAAATTATGTACATAAATTTTATTAAACGTTTTCTTGATATATTATTGTCATTATTGGTCCTACCATTTATATTTCTGGTCTTTATTGTTATTGCTCCTATAATTTATTTTTCAGATAAAGGCGCTATATTTTATAATGCTATAAGAGTAGGAAAAGACTTTAAAGAATTTAAGATGTATAAATTTCGTTCAATGAAAGTTAATGCTTTTGATCTCAGGAATGCTGACGGCTCAACTTATAACAGTAATGATGATCCTAGAGTAACTAAAATAGGTAAATTCATAAGGAAGACAAGTATTGATGAACTTCCTCAGATTATAAATGTTTTAAAAGGAGATATGAGTTTTATAGGTCCAAGACCTATTTTGCCCGGATATGATTTATTAACTTACACTGATGATATGTATAAAAGAATGACAGTCCGTCCAGGCATTACAGGTTATTCTCAGGCTTATTTTAGAAATTCAATAAATAGAATGCAAAAATATATAAATGATGCTTATTATGTGGAGCACTTGAGTTTCAAATTTGATGTGCAGATTTTAGTAAAAACATTTATGAGTGTGATAAAACAACAACATATAAATAGTGATAATTATGAATAGTAACATATTAGGATTATATTACGAAGATTTTGTTGAAGGTGGGGAAATTAATCATTCTCTGTCAAAAACCATTTTCGAGAGTGATAATAATTTATTTAGTTTATTAACTATGAATCATCATCCACTTCATATCAATATTGATTATGCCAAAAAGAATCAACATGGACAAATTGTAGTAGTAGGAACATTAGTTTTTTCTATTGTAGTGGGTATAACTGTACCAGACATAAGTGGAAAAGCTATTGCGAATTTAGAATATGAAAATGTGAAGCATTTAGAACCTGTATTTATAAATGATACTATTTATGCTCGCACAAGAATTATCAGTAAAAGAGAATCAACTACAAAGAAGGATAGAGGAATTGTTTATGTAGAAACGGTAGGATATAATCAAAATGGAGTAGCTGTAATAAGTTTTAGAAGAAATGTTTTAATAAAAAAAAGAAAATATGACAACAAATAATTTCTTAATGCGAAGTTTAATGTTTGTACCTGCTCATAATGAAAAGCTAATGGATAGCTCATTGAAACGTGAGGCGGATGTACTTTTGTTGGATATTGAAGACTCTGTTCAACCTGCAGAAAATAAACAAATAGCCAGAGATAATATAAAACGATACATAGCTGAAGGTAAATTTGAAAATCGTGTTATTTTTCCAAGAGTAAACGATAGAGAAAGTGGGCATCTATTGCAAGATGTACATCAATTAACTGTTGATGGAGTTGCCGGGTTTATGTACCCTAAATCAAGAAAGGGGGATGATATTTATTTTTTTGGAAAACTATTGGAAACAATTGAATATGAAAAAGACCTCCCTTTGCATACTTTTAAAATAATTGCACTCATTGAAACTCCCGGTGCTGTTATGAATATTCAAGATATTTGTAAGGCCTGTCCGGAAAGATTAGTTGCCGTTGCATTTGGCTGTGAAGATTTTATGACAGAATTAGGAGGACAACACGATAAAGAAGGTAACAGTATATTTACAGCACGGGCAATGATAGCTATGGGCGCTAAAGCTCACGGGATAACTCCAATTGATACAGTTCATATAAAAGTACATGATTTGCAGGACTTGGAACAAAATCTCATAGTTGGTAAAAAGTTAGGATTTGAGGGAATGCTTGTGCTTAATCCTAAAGAGTTACCATTAGTACATCAGTATTATTCACCGAGTCAAGAAGAAATAGAGTGGGCAACAGAGATGTTGCAGCTTTCGGAGGAAGCAGTGGCATTAGGTAAAGGAGTGGCGGTTAAAGACAATAAATTTATAGGCCCCCCAATGGTAAAAATGGCAAAAAAAATATTAGCAACAGATAATTTAATAAAATCAACGGAAAGATGACTCAAAAAGTATTAATAATAGGGGGTAAGGGTAGCGGAACAGTCATAGCTCAAGCTATTTATGATGCGAAAACCAGAGGATTTAAAGACTTTGAATTAGTAGGTTTTCTAAATGATAGGGCCGAATCGGGGGATATTTTAGATGGCGTTCCCGTAATAGCTAAACAATCGAAAGAAAATATTCAGCATTTTTGGGAAAAAGGATACAAGTTTATTTTTAGTTTACACCGCACAGATGGCGAAAAAGCATTTATTAAACTTTTTAACGAGTTAGGATTAAAATCTGATATGTTAGCAACCTTTGTTCATCCTACAGCGTATGTTGCACCTAATGTAGTAATTGAAGCGGGCGCTGTGGTTATGCCGTATGTTATGATATCATCTGGAGCGAAAATTAAACTGAACACTTTGATAATGACAGGCGCTACCATTGGACACAATACTACTACCGGAGAATATAGCCACATCGCTTCACAAGCAGTTGTAGGTGCTTATATTGAAATGGGTATAGGTTCTCATATTGGGCTAAATGCTACAGTTAGAGAGTATCTAACAATAGGCAATTTTGGTACACTTGGAATGGGAGCAGTACTTACAAAAAATATAGGAGATGAAGAGGTTTGGGTAGGAAATCCTGCAAAATTATTGAGAAAAGCAAAAGAATAATCTTCTCAAGATATCTTTTATAAATAAATGTTTTTATGAAAATACTTTTTCTTTCTGCTTATTTCTATCCGGAGCGATTTGCAAGTTCGTACTTGTGGGAAAATCTTAGAGAAGCGCTATCTGTGAATGATTTTGATATGGAATTATATGTCCCAACCCCAACTCGAGCAATCTCAGACAAGGTAAGGAAAGAGTTTAAAAAACGTAAATATGAGGAGTTTCTTGGCGGACGATTAAAAGTATATCGTTTCCCAATGGTAAGTGAGTCCAAAAATTCCATTCAGAGAGCTTTTCGTTATTTGTTAACTAACTATAGACATTATAATCTTGGAATCAGGGCAAAAAATATTGATATGATTTTTGTTGCAAGTACTCCTCCCACGCAAGGTTGGATAGCGGCAAAAGTGAAAAGGAAATTAAATGTTCCTTTTGTTTATTGTCTTCAAGATATTTTTCCTGATTCATTGGTTGGTACAGGATTAGCTAAAAAAAAATCTTTAATTTGGAAAATAGGAAGAAAGATTGAAGATTACACTTATAAAAATGCAGATAAAATAATTGTTATTTCAGAGGGCTTTAAAGAAAATATTATGAATAAAGGAGTTTCCGAAGAAAAAATAGAGGTGATTTATAATTGGGTAGATGAAAAGGTAGTAGTAAATATTGATAGAAAAAATAATATATTATTTGATAAGTATGGTTTAGATAAAAATAAATTTTATATTACTTATTCAGGGAATATAGGTCTGACACAAAATATGAATATGCTGATTAATGTTGCCAGTAAGCTAAGAGAACATCAAAATATTCACTTTGTATTAATCGGAGACGGAGTGTTTAAAAATAATTTAGTTGAACTTATTAATAAATATAATCTAAATAATATTACTCTTTTGCCATTTCAACCATATGAAGATATTTCATACGTATTTAGTTTGGGTGATGTTGGATTAATCATATCTAAAAAAAATGTAGGACAAAATTCAGTTCCAAGTAAAACTTGGAATATTATGTCAGCAGAAAGGCCAGTACTAATGAGTTTTGATGAAGGTTCTAGTGTGAAACACATAATTAAAAATAACGATTTAGGTGTTTTTGTAAGTGCAGATGATGAAGATGCCTTGATGAGTGCCATTCTAAAATTATATGAAGATAAAGAATTAAGACTGAGAATGGGGAAAAACGGGAGATTATATGTTGAGAACCATTTAACAAAAGATGTCGGGATATCTAAATATCTAAATATATTTGAAGAAGTAATAAAAAAAAATAATTTATGAAAATACCTTTTTCTCCTCCATATATTGACAATGATGTAATTAATGAAGTAATAGATTCTTTGAAATCGGGCTGGATAACAACAGGTCCTAAAGTAAAAGCGTTAGAAGTTGAGATAAAAAATTTTAGTAATGCCCATGAAGTGTTATGTGTAAACTCTTGGACATCAGGTGCCATTATGATGTTAAAATGGTTTGGCGTAAAAGCTGATGATGAAGTGATTGTTCCAGCATATACATACAGCGCCACAGCATTAGCTGTGCTGCACGTTGGGGCAAAACCTATAATGGTAGATAGTGGGGATGATTTCAATATTTCTGTTGAAGCAATTAAAAAAGCTATTACTTATAAGACAAAAGCTATTATTCCTGTGGATATTGCTGGTTTTCCTTGTGACTATGATGCAATTATGGAAATAGTTAAAGATTCTGAAATACAATCACTATTTACTCCAAATTCTGAAAATCAAAAGAAATTGGATCGTATATTAGTTTTAAACGATGCCGCACATTCACTTGGAGCTTGGTATAACGAAAATACGCGTACTGGCAATGAAACTGATATAGCTATTTTTTCGCTCCATGCCGTAAAAAATGTAACTACTGCTGAAGGAGGGGCAATCTGTCTTAATCTTCCAAAACCATTTGATAATAAAGAATTGTACACAGAACTAAGGCAAATGAGTTTGAATTGTCAGACAAAGGATGCTTTTTCTAAAAGTAAAGCTGGAGGATGGCGATACGATATTACCGGTTTGGGGATGAAAATAAACATGGCAGATGTAAATGCAGCGATTGGTTTAGCTCAAATTCGAAAATATCCAGATTTATTAAAAGAAAGAAAGCGTGTTTTTGAACTTTATAACAAAGCATTTAGTAAGTTAAATTGGGCGATTATTCCCCCGGCGAAAAAACACAAACGTGAAACTTCATATCATATTTATGCTTTAAGAATTAAAGGCTTCTCAGAAGAAAAAAGAGATGCAATGATTGAAGAAATCGCTAAAAGTGAAGTAGCAGTGAATGTTCATTTTATACCTATGCCGATGTTATCTTTCTTTAAAACTCTTGGGTATAAAATAAAGGATTTCCCAATGGCATATAATAATTATAAATCAGAAATCTCTTTGCCAATTTATCCTCAGTTGAGTAATGAGGATGTGTTTTATGTGATTAATTCAGTAATTGAAGCTTACGAAAAAGTAAAATAAATGATTCGTGCTATTGATATATTCGCTAATTTTTTTGGCTTAATTTTGTTGTCGCCTTTATTTTTAATACTATCATTTTGGATTAAAATAGATTCAAAAGGTCCGGTTTTTTTTAACAAACAAGAGTTGTAAAAAATAATACTGATTTTGAGTCACTTAAATTCCGCTCTATGGTAAGTAATCAATGTAGATAAAAAGAATTGATAACAATTGATGAAAAAGATCCTAGAGTGACAAATTCTGGTTATTTTATAAGAAAACATAAATTGGATGAACTTCTTCAATTAATAAATGTATTATTTGGCGATATGAGCTTAGTTGGGCCTCGTCCTGAAGTTAGGAAATACGTTAATTTATATAATGAAGAGCAAAAAAAATCTTACAATAAAGCCATGAATAACGGATTATGCTTCTATTGAATATATTGATGATAATGAACTTCTATCAAAATCTGATGACCCTGAGAAAACTTATATTGAAGAAATAATTCCAGAAAAGATAAAACACAACCTGAAATATATTAACAATAAATCAGTAAGAGAATACTTTAAAATGATAATATTAACTTTACAAAGTATTTCAAGATAACTTGTTGATTTATATTCTTTAATTATTTTAAACAATAAAATATAAAATTATAATGTCAAAAGTAGCTTTAATTACAGGAATAACCGGACAGGATGGTTCATATCTTGCTGAGTTTTTAATAGAAAAAGGATATGAAGTACACGGAACATTGAGACGTTCGTCTTCCTTCAACACCGGTAGAATAGAACATCTTTATTTTGATGAATGGGTACGTGATATGCACAAGCATAAAACAATTGAACTGCATTATGCCGATATGACTGATTCCAGTTCGTTGATTCGAATTATTCAAATGATACAACCTGATGAAGTATATAATCTTGCGGCTCAAAGTCACGTAAAAGTAAGTTTTGATGTGCCGGAATATACGGCTGAAGCAGATGCCGTTGGAACTCTACGTTTATTGGAAGCGGTTCGTATTTTAGGGTTGGAAAAGAAAACACGTATTTATCAAGCATCCACTTCGGAGCTCTTTGGGCTGGTTCAAGAAGTTCCGCAAAGAGAAACAACACCTTTTTATCCTCGTAGTCCTTACGGAGTTGCAAAACTGTATGGTTTTTGGATTACAAAAAACTATCGCGAGTCTTACGGAATGTATGCCGTGAATGGAATTTTATTTAACCACGAAAGCGAACGACGTGGTGAAACTTTTGTTACACGCAAAATTACATTGGCAGTAGCACGTATAGCACAAGGAATGCAGGAAAAACTCTATATGGGAAATTTGGATTCGTTACGCGACTGGGGCTATGCAAAAGATTATGTGGAATGTATGTGGTTAATACTTCAACATCCAACACCGGAAGATTTTGTGATTGCGACAGGTGAAATGCATACTGTTAGAGAATTCTGTACGCTTGCATTTGCGGAAGTAGGTATTAAATTGCGCTGGGAAGGGAAAGGTGTGGAGGAAAAGGGAATAGATGAAACTACCGGAAAAGTTTTAGTGGAAGTTGATCCGAAATATTTTCGTCCGGCTGAAGTGGAACAATTACTCGGCGATCCAACAAAAGCCAAAACTTTACTTGGTTGGAATCCTACAAAAACACCTTTTACAGAATTGGTAAAATTGATGGTAGCTCACGATATAAAGTTTGTGAAAAAATTGAAAGTAAAAGCAGCGTTGGATTCGGAAAGCTAACAGTAATCAGCAGACAGTAATCAGTTTATGTAGATTTAACTTATTCATAAATAAACTAACAGAGAGAAAATAATTAAGAATTACGAACAACTGATAACTGATAGTTAACAACTAAAAAACGCCATATGAGAGATTTCAAAACATTGAAAGTCTGGGAAAAGTCGCATAAACTAACTTTAGAAGTATATAGAACTACACGAAAATTTCCAAAAGATGAGATATATAATCTTACTTCTCAATTTCGTAGAGCAGCTTATTCTATTGGACTAAATATTTCGGAAGGATGTGGGAGGAATACTGACTTAGACTTTAGCCGATTTCTTGTAATGGCGATGGGTTCTGCTAATGAAGTTGAGTATTGTGTGTTACTTTCTAAAGATCTGGAATATATTTCATCAGAGGATTTTGTCCATTTTCAAGAAAAAATTGAAGAAATCAAGAAAATGCTCACATCATTAATTGATAAACTGAAAGGGAAGAAATAATAAAAAATCAAGTTGCTAATAACTGATAGCTATTAGCTTAAAGCTTCAATATGAATAAAGACAGTAAAATATACGTTGCAGGGCATTTAGGATTGGTTGGTTCTGCAATTTGGAATAACCTGAAAATGAAAGGTTATACCAATTTGATAGGAAAATCAATTAAAGAATTAGATTTAATGGATGGAGCTTCTGTGGCTCGTTTTTTCGAAGAAGAAAAACCGGAATATGTTTTTCTTGCAGCAGCTCACGTAGGAGGAATTGTTGCAAATAATGTTTATCGTGCAGACTTTATTTATCGTAACTTGCAGATACAGAATAATGTAATTGGCGAAAGTTATAAATATGGTGTAAAAAAACTCCTTTTTCTTGGCAGTACGTGTATTTATCCGAAAGAGGCGCCTCAACCGATGAGTGAAGATGCTCTATTGACTTCTCCCCTTGAATATACAAACGAACCGTATGCTATTGCAAAAATTGCGGGTTTGAAAATGTGTGAGAGTTTTAATATCCAATATGGTACAAATTTTATAGCAGTGATGCCTACTAATTTGTATGGTCCTAATGATAATTTTGATTTGGAAAAAAGCCATGTTTTGCCGGCAATGATTCGTAAAATATATTTGGCGGATTGTTTGAAAAATAACAAATGGGATGCAATTATAAAAGATATGAATAAAAGACCGGTGGAAGGAGTTTCGGGACAAAATTCAAAGGATGAAATCATCGAAAAATTATCGAAATACGGAATTACCTCGCAAAGTGTTAATCTGTGGGGCACAGGAAAACCGATGCGTGAATTCCTTTGGAGTGAAGAAATGGCGGATGCTTGTGTTTTTGTAATGGAAAATGTTGATTTTGAAGATTTGAAACAAGGGAAAACGGAAATTCGCAATTGTCATATCAATATCGGAACAGGAAAAGAAATAAGTATTGCAGATTTAGCAAATTTAGTAAAAACAACCATTAGCTATTCCGGAGAAATTAAATTTGATACAACTAAACCGGACGGAACAATGCGAAAACTTATAGATGTGTCGAAGTTAAATTCGCTTGGGTGGAAACATAAAATTGAAATTGAAGAAGGTGTGAAAAAACTTTACGACTGGTACGTCAAAAACTTATAAAGAATAAAATCTTTTGCAATGCCGTTTGTTGACGGCATTGTTTATAAATACTCCATCAAATATGAAAATTTTAAATGTTTCTCTTTTAGATGAAATAACCCAACAAGCAAGAAACAACCCGCGTTTGCGTATGAATTACAATTTACACGAAAACTTGGATTCTAAAGCTCAACGGTTATTTAATGCATTGGAGCCGGGTACAGAACTTCCTATTCACAGACATAAAGAAACAGCCGAAACTTATATACTGATTAGGGGAAAATTAGCCGTAATATTTTACNATGACGACAAAAATATTACAGATAAATGTATACTCNATAAAGAAACCGGTAATTTTGGCATTCACATTCCTAAAGGTCAATGGCATACTATAGAAGTGTTAGAACACGGAACAGTTATTTTTGAAGTTAAAGATGGACCTTATATACCTCTCGCAAACGATGACATGTTAAAATAAGTAATTTATCATAGAGTGTACTTGAAAGTTAAGTTTTATTTTCTTTTATTTGTAATAATAATACCGGCACACGTTCCCTGAAAGGCGTATTACTCAATTTTGTTTTGTGTTTTTTATGAAAAAAATGTATAGACCTAAAATTTGGCTGATTTTAGTTGACATTGGTATAATATTATTTAATGTCATGTTCGTATTAGGTCTGTTTCCGCTTACTTCACGNACACCTTTNCNTAANTANNNNATNCCGGCTGTTTTCTTTATAATTTTTTGGATTATTACATCTTATTTACTCAAAAGATACATACCATTAAAAATCCAAGTTTTTGAAAAAGCCGGTTTCAGGCTTTTTTATACGAGCATTATTAATTTTTCATTATTTGGAGGTTTTATTTTTNTNCANCANGCGAGTCCTTTTTCTCANTACGTNCTTTTTGCTATAATGGCTGGAGTATTTATTTCGGAATATATTTTCTTATTTTTATATTTTGCTTACAGGTACGCAACTCAGTACGACGTTCCTGNATCAACTGTTGAAAAGCGTGAAAATGCAATATTAATACCTTCTGAACCTTTAACAGCCAATGAAAAAGCTGGCCGTGAAAGAGAAATAAAAAAGCAAACAAATGATAGAATATTTAATTATTTAGATAAAAATACCTCATTATTTGACAGTTCCACCAATATATTATCGGGTCTGAATATTGAACAATTGCAAAATTTACCAAATTATACTTGTTCAACTTTTGTTCAATTGACAAAATTAAATAAGATAAGAGGTATTAATAAAATGCTTTTTCTTATAAATGAAAAATTACCTGATGATGGAAAAATTGTAATTTTTTATAAAACACAAAGTACAATTAAACGGAATATTTATGAACGCTTTCCGGTTGTTATTAGTGATTTTATTTATTTATCCTATTTTATTTTTCATCGAATTTTGCCAAAATCCTTTTTTACGCAACGTTTGTATTTTGACGTTACAAAAGGCGAAAGAAGAATATTATCAAAGACTGAAGTATTGGGAAGATTAATTTTTTGCGGTTTTCAAATAGAAAAACAAAGAAAAATAGAAGACGTGAATTTAGTGATTGCTAAACGCATAAAACAATCGGAACCGATTAAACCTCGCAGAAATTACGGACCNTTTATTAAACTNAAANGATGCGGNAAAGACGGTAAAATGTTTTTTGTATATAAAATGCGTACAATGCATCCCTATTCCGAATTTCTTCAAGGTTATATTTATGAAACAAATCAATTGCAAGAAGGCGGAAAATTTAATAAGGATATCCGCGTAACTTCAATGGGTAGATTTATGCGAAAATACTGGCTTGATGAGCTACCTATGATATTTAATCTTTTAAAAGGCGATATGAAATTAATAGGAGTAAGACCTTTAAGCGCTCATTACTTTGGATTATACTCTCCTGAATTGCAAGAAAAACGCACCAAATTCCGTCCGGGTTTGCTCCCTCCCTTTTATGCCGATATGCCTAAAACATTGGATGAAATTCAAGCATCGGAATTAAAATATTTGAGCCAATGCGAGAAAAAAGGTGTTTTAATAACCGATGTTAAATACTTTTTCTTAATTTTGAAAAATATTATTTTCAAAAAAGCACATAGCGCTTAATGTAAAGGAAATAATAAAGAGATTAAGAACAAAGCATTTCATTTTCCTTACTAATTTAATCATAATCTATATGAAAAGAATCTTTTCATTAATACTTACTGTATTGCTTTTTAACATTGTAAGTTACAGTCAGGATATTCCTCAGCACATTTCATACACACGTATTTATGATTTTTTGGATGAAATGGCTAATGAAAAATATATAGAACTAAATTCGACAGTTAAACCTTATTCGCGAAGTTTTATTACTGAAAAATTGATGGAAACAAAAAAAATAGAAGTAGAACTTAATCAACGTCAAAAAGATGAGCTTTATTTTTTTCTTGAAGATTATGCTTTGGAAATNAATAAATTGTCGGATTATGATTTGCCTGTTTGGATAAATGATGATCTTCGTTTGGATGTGTTACCTCCTGTTTTTCAATATAAAGACACCATGTTTCGAGCAAGAATTCAACCGNTATTAGGAGCCAATATTTTCAAAAATAAAAATGGGAGCGTTACTCAACGTTGGTTTGGTGTCGATTTTCAGTCTATGATTGGCAAACATTTAAGTGTTTACGGAAGTTTACGAGATTTAGCAAATATAGGAGATACGCTTTCCAGATATAATTATTTGAATCAAATGCCAGGTTATCAATATAAAGAAGCAAGCTACGGATTTGATTACAGCGATTCACGCGGAGGTGTAAAATATGCTTGGAATTGGGGTTCTGTAGGGTTGATAAAAGATAATATCATTTGGGGCGATAATTATCATGGTTCCAACATTATTTCGGGGCGTGTTCCTTCTTTCCCAATGATAACATTAAGAATCAAACCGGTAAATTGGTTTGAGATGAATTATATACACGGATGGTTGGTTTCTAACGTAAAAGATAGCGCCAAATATTACGTCGAAAATGGAACAAAAATTTGGTATAGAAATCACAATAAGTTCATTGCTGCCAATATGTTTACGTTTACCCCGTATCGGAATTTGAATATTTCATTCGGGAATTCTATTGTTTACGCTGAAAATAATGTACAGCCGGGTTATTTGCTTCCTATTGCATTTTACAAATCCATTGACCATACGATGACNAAAGGAATTGCTACCGAAAATCAAAATTCACAGATGTTTTTGAATATCAGTTCAAGGAATATAAAACATTTGCATTGGTTTACATCTGTTTATGTGGATGAATTTAGTTTGAGCAGATTNAAATCTTCAAATAAAGAAAGCAATCCNATTTCTTATAAANTGGGNGGGAAACTGTCAAATCTTCCCGTTGAAAATTTGAGTATTACAGGAGAATTTACACGNTCAGCTATTATTGTTTATAAACATTCTATCGACGTATTGACCTACACCTCAAATAGTTATAATTTAGGACATTATTTGGGAGATAATGCTCAGGAAATATATCTCTCTGTGGGATATAAGCCAGTTCGTGGTTTAGATTTGAGCTTAAATTATACAAATGCTAAGCATGGAAACGAATATAATTATGTTCGAAGAGTTGGGACTACCAATGTAATTAAAAATATTATCAGTCAACNGTTTATGAACGATGTGATTTGGACAAATAAAACCGTTGAATTTAATGTGTTATATGAAGTTCTGAATAATGTTTATGCCGTTCTAAACATAGCAAACAGCAATATTCAAGGGCATGACGCAATATCTGATCCTATAACAGGGGAAGTTAGAATGACGGCACAAGAAACTTTAAATTATTATACTCCTGCATTTTTACAAGGAAAAAATACTACATTCACCTTGGGATTGAGTTTCGGTTTCTAAAAAAATATTTTATATGCAAAAGCCAATTATTATAGGAATTACAGGTGGAATAGGAGGTGGTAAATCTACTTTCTCCGAATTTTTACGTGAATGTGGAGAATTGGTTTTTGATACCGATTTGGAAGCTAAAAATATTCAAGATATTGATAGCAAGACTATTTTTGAGATAAAAAATCTTTTTGGAGAAAAAATTTATACCGAAAAAGGACTGGATAGAGTAACGGTAGCAAAAATTGTTTTTAATGATAAGAAAAAGCTTTATGAATTAAATGAAATCATCCATCCGAAAGTGAAAAATCGGTTTAAGGAATGGGTNAAAAAACACTCGGATAGAAAATATCTTTTTATGGAATGTGCCATTTTGTACGAAGCGGGGTTTGATGCTTTTGTAGATAAAGTGGTAGTTGTTACAGCTCCTGAAGATATAAGAATAAGACGAGTAATATTACGAGATGGCTTAGACGAGAAACAGGTAAGAGAAAGAATAAAAAATCAAATTCCGGATGAAGAGAAAATAACTAAAGCTAATTGGGTGGTAAATACCGACAACTGCCGAAAAAATATTGAATGTGTAAAAGATTTCTTAGAAATGATTAATAGCTAAATAACTTTTTAATTTTATTCTATTGGAAACGTATGATGTAATAATAATTGGGGCAGGACCCGGCGGGCTTCGATGCGCTGAAATTCTTTCAAAATCTTCATTAAAAGCACTTGTATTGGAACAAAATTTGCAAATAAATAATAAGGGCATCAATTTTTTGTTGATGCCCTCTGTTTTTTAAATCATTTTTATTGCTTTTTCAAAACATAATCATTTGCCAATTCTCCTTCGGTTACTTTTCCTTCAGAATTAAGCATCGTTAATGTTCCTTCTCCTAAAAGGTATTGTTGTGAACCGTTTTCAGATTGTATAATAATTTTTGAATGATCTTCGTTCCAACTGAAAATTCCCTTATCAATAACAGGTTGTCCTTTTCCTATATAGTCCATCTTTAGAAAGTAGGTGGTATCTTCATTTAAACTGAGAAGTGTTTCAATCCCATCGCAATCGGCACAAGGAAGAATTCCTTTGTAATCGCCAATCCAGTTTGGTTTTTCTGTTTCACCTGTTGATTCCTTATTCTCCGTTACGCTTACAATAGAATCGGTTGACGTTGAACTTTCGGATTTCTCTTTATTTTTTACGCAGGCAACAAGCAAAAAAGCGAGAATAACAGAATAAAATATTTTCTTTTTCATTTTTAATTCTTAATTGAAGTTAGGCAAACTCGAATACTCTTTTGAGTAACGCAAGTGCTGTGTAATATAATCTTCATCATACGAAATTCTCACGTCCGTAATTTTTCCTTTTTTATCGGTTACGGCTGTGTAAACAGGATTTACAAAACCACGATAAGGAGCTAAATTCAGTTTTTTGTAACGTTCGAGCACTTCTTTGTGTAGAATCGGATTTACTTTTACACCGTAATTTTCTACCAAATCACGTCCTCCTTCAAAATCGCCTGTAGATTTAATGCGTTGAATTTCAGCCAACAACTGACCTAAAAGTGTGTGCATCTTATCATAATCATTAATTACGACAAATGTTTTTCCATCGCGTTTTTTAAATTCAACCACTTTGTCTGTTTTTCCTTTTTCATATACCCAATAAGCAATTAACGCACGATTACGCATATGCGCTTCTTCAATATTTTTACCGGGTTGAATACGTGTAAGTTGTGTCATTAAACCATTCATCATATATTTGTAATATTCTGCTTTATAAGCGTTAGTGTTAGGAAGTAAACCTAATTCTACTAACTTTTTGTCGCCTAAATAATACAGTCCGAATAAATCGGCGCGTGCTTCTTCTATTGTTGAACCATACGCTTTTAATGCATCAGGATCAACTCCGGGAAGCAATTTTCCTGAACCGTGTCCGAGACATTCATGNAAATCGGTATGAAGATTATCGGTCAAGGCGCCAAATTCTTTTGAACGATTTATTTCTTCCGGCGACCACATAAATTCTTCGTAAAATCCGTTTCCGAGTGAAGCTCTGTCGTAAGCTTCGGTAATGTTTTCAATTGTTACCGATTTTGAACCGTAATGTGCTCGAATCCAGTTTGAATTAGGTAAATTGATGCCGATGGGCGTAGAAGGATAACAGTCGCCGGCAAGAATTGCCGCAGTAATTACTTTAGCCGAAACGCCTTTCACTTTTTCTTTTTTGAACTTTTTATCGGTAGGGGAATTGTCTTCAAACCATTGAGCATTGCTGCTGATAATTTCGGTGCGTTTTGTTGCCTCCAGATTTTTGAAATTGGCAATGCTTTCCCAACTTGCTTTCATTCCTAACGGATCTCCATAAGATTCGGTAAAACCGTTTACAAAATCAATAAGCGAATTTAAATCTTTTACCCATTCAATGCTGTATTTATCAAACGTCTTTAAATCGCCTGTTTTATAATAATCTATTAATGTGNTTATTACCTTTTNTTGTTGGGCGTTTTCAGCCACGTTTTTTGCTTTTTCAAGCCACCCTACAATTTTTGTCAACGCTGCGTCATACATTCCGCCTACTTTATATGTTTTTTCAACCAGTTTTCCGTTTTCTTTTACCAATTTACTGTTTAATCCGTAAGAAACAGGCGTTGTGTCTTTGGGATTTTTCATTTTATTATAAAAATCTTCCACTTCTTTTTGTGTTACGCCTTCGTAGTAATTTTCAGCAGAAGTGGTAATTAAGTCCATTCCATCTGCTTGATTTACTTTTTTAGGGAAAACTTTCGGATCAAAAATAATAGGATTTAATTGTTTAATCAATGTTTCCANCGTTTCACCTTTTTCAAGGGGAAGTTTTGTACTGTCGATANTTTTCACTGTTTCTGCAAAAAATGCTGCGCTAAATTCAGGTTGAAATTTATCTTCGGAATAATGATGATGAATTCCGTTTGCCATCCAAACTCGTTTCAGATATGTTGTAAGTTNTTGGAAATCTTTACTNTTGCGGTCGCCTTTGTAATTTTCATATACTGCTTCCAATGTACGGCGAATGGTAAGATTATATTTGTTATTTTGGTCGTAAATAATATCGCGNCCTTCGAGAGCTGCTTGTGTAAGATAATAAACCAATTCTTTTTGTTTCAGTGTTAATTTTTCAAAATCCGGAACGCGATAGCGAAGAATTTCTATATCGGCAAATTTATCCACCGAGAATTTGAAACTGTCAATGNCGGGAGTTTTTTGAATTTGTTCTGCGGTTTGTTTTCCTCCACATGCCATTAAAATTGTTGTCATAAAAAATATTATTACTTTTTTCATAGAAANTTTTTTTAGTTTGTCAATATGCAAATGTTCAACAAAGATACAAAAATGTTTATTCTACTTTTATAACGGACTAATTTTATTTTTATTTACCAATAATTGTGGATTTAAGAATATCTTACTAATTTTGTGAAAAATAAAAACANAAAATTATGTTAGAAAATATAGATGAAGAATTGGTAAGATGTCGTCCTTGTGGTTATGTGATGAAAAAAAGCGAGTTAGATAAAATCGGAGTTTGTCCTGCTTGCGGTTTGCCTCATACTGTTTTTGAACCTTATCGTGAAAAGGTTTCACCAAAACGTTTGTTTTTGTTGGATTTGGATATTCATCCTATCGCCATCCATCTTTCGCAAACTTTTGTNGCGATGATTCCTTTCTTAATGCTTTTTCANTTNNTATTTCCTAATATTTTGGATGAAGTAATAACAAACGTAGTTGCTTTTTCAATTTTTGTATTCCCNNTGACATTGATTCTTTCTTTCATCTCCGGAATTTTAGATGGATTGACGCGTTTTAAAACATTGGAAACGCCACTATTAAAAGGTAAAATCTATTATGGCATAGCTATTTTGTTGATTTCAAGTGCATTGTTACTTTCCTTTGTTTTCTTGCCAAACAAATACGGTATCATTAATATTTTATTAGGGTTTGCAGCGTTGTATTGTGCCGTAAAATTAGGTATGATGGGGAAAAAACTTATTAACGTAATTCTTCCCGGTACCTATCAACGTCGGAAGAAAAAAATAGTACCCCAAAAAGTAACTGCCACTCCTAAAAAAGCGGAAGCGAAATTGAGAGAAAAAGAACTGAAAAAGACGAGTAATATCTCTTGAATTATGATAAAAAAGCGGCAAATTTAGCCGCTTTTGTGTTTTTACTGATGTTCTCTTCTTAATAAATCGTTCACTGTTTTTACCGGATTGAATGTTTCTATCGGCACTTCAACGAAAATTGTATTCCAATCGCTCATTGCTCCATTCCAAAGTCCGGGAAGTTCCAGCGCTTTAAGTTCTTTCCCGCTTTTTGATTTGGAAGAAATAAAACCGGTATTTTTNTCTACGTANTGCAACAAATTAAATTTATTCCCTTTATAATCTTTTACGGCACAAACCAAATCTACAGGATTAAAGTGCGTAGAATTCATCATCATTTCTTTATTCTCTTTGCTTATTTGTGAACTTTCTAAAATTTGAGGAGAATAAGTTCCGTCCGTATTTAAAGTAATAAATGGTCCTCCTCCGGGTTCTCCTTCGTTTTTTACCATTCCGCACACACGCATCGGNCGATTGAGTTTACGAATTAAATATGCTCGCAATTCTTTCCCTCTTAATTTTTTATTGTTTGGGTGATTATTAAGTTTTGCTTCACAAAATTGTGCAATTACAGCCAGTTTTGCATCAGAAATATTTTCGTTTTCCAATTCCTTGAGATAAGCAAAACTTTGTTTTTGCAAGTACACAAGAACGCCTGCAATTAATTTTTTGTACGTAATTGTTTCGTCTTTTAATGAATCCGGTACAACATTGTCAATATTCTTAATAAAGATGATAGCAGAATCAATATCATTCAAATTTGCAATCAATGCGCCGTGTCCGCCGGGACGAAATAATAACTCTTCGTTTTCACGGAACGGATTATTATCGGCATCAGCTGCAATTGTATCTGTGGACGGTTTTTGTTCCGAAAATCCAACATCGAATTTTACACCCAGTTTCTGTTCATATTCTGTTTGACATTCATTTAAATGTTTTTCAAATAAATTTCTGTGTTCATTTGAAACCGTGAAATGTATATTTACCTGATTGGTTTTATTTTTGGCATACAATGCTCCTTCAACCAAATGTTCCTGCATTGGTGTACGTTTTTCAGTCGGGTAGGAGTGAAATTTTAATAATCCTTTTGGAAGTGAACCGTAATTTAATCCTTTTTCTATCAGTAGATTGGCAGCAACTTCTTTATATTGATTTTCTGCGATTAATTGCAGGATAGTTTTTTCCGTATTTTTCAGACAAACTGTATTTAAATCATCATAAAAAGCAAATTTATCTATTTCTGAAAAAAATTTCTTTTCAAAATCGGTGGTTGGAATATTACTTTCTTTTTCCAAAAACTCAAACAAATCTTTAAACATACGGCTTGCTGCACCCGAAGCAGGCACAAATTTTAATACAGACGCATCTGTTTTTAAATAATCTTCCCACGTTTTGAGATAGGTGTTTTTTTCATCATCGGATAATTTTATAATTCCATTACCAATAGAAGCTTCACTGCGAATTTCAAGAAATGGAAAACCTGTTTTGAAATAATTCAATTGTTCCTCGATTTGTTGTTTTGAAATTCCGCGTTTTTGCAGCGTTATTTCGTCTTGTGGAAGAAGATTCATATTTGATTGATTTGTTAAATGTCCAATTTGCACATTATTGAATTGACACACAGACTCATATATTAATTCCCCAATTGTTTTTTTAGCAGTTTCATTTCCTCTCTGCGATTCACTATATTTTGATAATACGTAATGAGTTGATAACCGTCTTTATCAGAGCTGTACGGAATCATAGAATAAGTATCCAATGCTTTTTTTGCATAATTTACAGCTTCGTCCATATTCCCGATAATTTCATTAGCAATGGCTATATTATTGTATGCCTGATATTTAATTTTGTTTTTAGTGGATGTTTCGGCAGCAGTTTTCCATAATTCAATGGCTTTATCCCATTTTCTAAGCGGTACGGAATCCATTGCTTGCAGCATTAATTTATCTTTTGGACAAAAGAAATAACGGTCTTCCTTTTCCCAACGCGGAATCATTCGGTCCGCGATATTTGAACCGGTTAAAATGGTTGCATCTACCAATGCGTTGTATCGCTTGGGAAGTTCATCACGCGCTTTCATTCTATCGTAGTTATCGCTTGTCCATAAAAAACTATCTACAAATTGAATATTAGTGTTTTTTTTATCCGGATAATACATTGTCCAATCTGTTTTTACTTTTACATCCAATTCATTATAGAAACTTCCTTCTTCTGTGTAAAACTCTGATATATTATCAGTTAATTGTACTTTATTTAAACTCACAACCGCATCTACATTATACATTTTGCAAAGTGTTTTTACTCGTTCCATTGAAAGTTTATTGATGTAATTGTAATTATTGGTTGTGTTTTGGTTGCTTAAGCTTAGTTCCACACCGTTGAAGAAACTTTTAGTGTTTAACGCGTCGCGAAGTCCGGCTGTAATAAAAATAGCAGCACTGTCGAACTGCAATGTTTCATTTGTTTTGTTTCCATAAAGAGTGGTTGTGAGATGTCCTGTGTTGGAAGGTTGCGGCACAGAATTATTTACTATTACTACATTGTTTATATCCAATGGAAATGTAACTTCAGCAGGTTTTAAAACATCCAATGTTGTAAAATACATTTTACTTGTACACGAGTTCAGCAAAAGGATGGAGATTATAAAAAAAAGAGGCGATATATTTTTTGGTTTCATTTGGCTAAAAATGAATAAGGTTTATGTATAATACAAAGTTATAAATTTATTGACAAATTATCATACGCTAAATGAATTTTTTCAGGTAATTGTGCATCAACTTCATTATGAAATCCTAAATGATGACTAAAATGTGTGAAATAAGTGTTTTCCGCGCCAATTTTCTTTGAAATTCCTATTGCGTCTTCAATGTTTAAATGTGCAATATGTTCTTCCTTTCGTAAGGCATTTATAACTAATGCTTTTAATCCTGTTAGTTTTTCAAATGAACTTTCCGGAATGGTTTTTACATCTGTTAAATACGCAAAATCTCCAATTCTGTAACCTAAAATAGGAAGTTTGGCGTGCATCACGCGTATAGGTGTAATTTTTATTCCTTTCAAATAAAAATCGTTTTCTGTAATTTCTTCCATCTCAATTTTTGGAACTCCCGGATATTTTTTGTCGGTAAAACAATAATGCATTGTTCTATAAATGGCTTTTGCTACATTATTTTCGCAAAAAATAGTGGTTTCTCCCAAAGGACGAATATCATCAATTCCACCAAGATGGTCATAATGTTCGTGCGTAATAAGAATGCCATCCAAATGATTGATGGAATGTGTAAGTAATTGTTGTCTTAAATCGGGTCCTGCATCAATTAAAATCTGTATATCATTGATTTTTATCAATACCGAACTTCTCAATCGTTTATCTTTTGGATTTTCAGAAGTACATACATCACAAGTGCATCCAACTTGCGGAACACCGGTAGAAGTACCTGTACCAAGAAAAGTAATTTGCATATTAGTGATTTGTGAATTTGTGAATTATTCTTTTAATCTGTTGATTTTTAAATACTTTAGAACTTAAATATGCTAAATGTAAACTCTAAACTATATTTTCATTCTTATTCTCCATTCATTTGGGTATAAGTTATTACAACGATTTCCTACATTTTTTACCCAACCCATTGGGAGATTTTTATATGTTAATAGAATGAATCCTTTTGCAGCATTTTCAAGAAAAATAGTTTCTTTTTTCAAGAATGAAATTGCAATCTTGTATTCAACTTCAACAGTCGGAAAACAAATTTTGTTTAACTTTTTTGATAATGCCAAGCTAATGTGAGGAATAAAATCCTTTCCTTTTTGCTCAGCAAGTGTAATGCCAAAATGTAATACTTTCAAACGATTTTTTATAATGTCCAATTTTTCCGATTTTTCTTTATCAAAAGCTGAAATAATATTATTCTCCTGATAGATTTTCCATTTCTCAGGAATTAAAAGATAATTTCTAAGATTTTCCACCTCTTTTGATGTTTTTATGTTTTTCTGCGGAATTTTATTTTGTTTTTTGATTTCTGATTTCCGACTTCCAACTTCTGATTTTTTTTTCAGCGCCGCGATAAAAAATCCTTCGCCTTTCGTTTTATGCGGAAAAAACCGATAGCCTTTTTCAGTTGCGGTAATTTCTGGAAAATTATCAATATTTAAAGGAATAAATTCAGCTCCAAGTTCTTGTTCAATCCAAGCAACATTTTCTTCGTTTTCATCTGTATTATAAGTACACGTGCTGTAAATTAAAATTCCATTTGTTTTCAAAGCTTCCCAAACATCTTTCAAAATGTCTTTTTGACGCGCAGCACACATCATTACATTTTGTTCGCTCCATTCGTTAATTGAATCCGGGTCTTTTCTAAACATACCTTCGCCGCTGCAAGGAGCGTCAACCACAACTACATCAAAAAAACCGGGAATTTGTTGAAAATCTTTTGGTTCGTTATTGGTAACTATTACTGCATCGTTTCCCCATTTAATAAGATTTTCGGCTAAAATATACGCTCTGGAACGTACTATTTCATTACTGATGAGCAATCCTTTTTCATTAATATATTGTGAAATAAGCGTGGATTTTCCACCGGGAGCGGCAGATAAATCCAATACGGTACTTTCTTTAGAAACAAGTTGCTCTAAAACCTGACACAGAAACATAGAAGACGCTTCCTGAACATAATATGCACCTGCATGCAGAAAAGGATCGGCAGTAAAAAGAGGACGTTCCGGAAGGTAAAATCCATCCTTGCACCACTTTACTTTTTCATCGGAAGAAATAAGTTCAATTTTATCGTTCACCCTCACGCTTGTAGGTGAAACACTATCCAAAGATTGAAGAAAATCGTTAAAATCTTCTTTAAGAATGTTTTTAGTACGGTTGATAAATGTTTCGGATAAATTCATTGGCGCGAGTTTTGTAATGCAAAAATATAAAATTCTAACTATTCTTTGTATATGAAAATAAAGTTAGAAAATAATATTTGCAGAATGTATCCATTTTGCATAAATTTACGTAATATTGCAAATTAAATTAGCTGATTATAAAAAGAAATTTATGAATAAAATTTGGCAAAACTTTTTTATGGCTTGCACATTTATTTTGATGTTTCAAGTAGTTGATGCACAACAAATAAATCGTACCGAAATATTAAATAATAACATCAAAACATTGCGTGTAAAAGTAAACGAAGATGCCCTGAATCTTCCGATAATAAAACTGGGAAGTGATGATGTGATGGAAATCAGTTTTGATGAACTTTCACACGAAATTCATTCTTATTCATATAATGTACAGCATTGTAATGCAGATTGGACACTTTCAAACCTTTCATCAAACGAATATATTGATGGATTTACTAACGCTCAGATTGAAAACTACAATACGTCTATAAATACTACCGTACTTTACACCCATTATGATTTTTCACTTCCAAATAATCAAATGAATTTCAAAATATCGGGAAATTATGTGGTAAATATTTATCAGGATAATAATTCCGAGAATCCGATAGCAAAACTCTGTTTTTCAGTGGTTGATCCAAAAGTGGAGATCAATGCCAAGATAAGAGGAAATACAGATACGGAATTGAGTGGCGCGTTGCAACAGATAGATTTTGATGTGTTACTGCAAGGATATTACGTTCAGAATCCACAATCGGATATAAAAATTGTTGTACGTCAAAATAATAGAATAGATAATGAAGTAACCAATATTAAACCTACATTTTTTAATTCCAATACGCTTACATACAATAACAACCGAAATTTAATTTTTGAAGGAGGAAACGAATACCACCGATTTGATATTTCATCGGTGTATAATTACAGTGAAAAAATAAATACCATTAAATTTGTATCTCCTAATTATCAGGCATATTTATTTGAAGATGAAATAAATAGAAATAAAACTTACGTTCAGGATTTTGATGTAAACGGCAGATTTATAATTAATTATCAAAACCATTCGGACGATGATATTACTGCTGATTATTTGTACGTAAATTTTTATTTGAAAAAAGACGAGCCGTTTTTGGAAGGAAACGTTTATATTGGCGGTGAATACAATTATAACCAATTGAATGACATAAACCGAATGGAATATGATTTTAATTCCGGAATGTATTTCAAAAAAATATTGTTGAAACAAGGCGGTTACAATTATCAATACTGGCTAAAATCAAAAGGAGATAAAAAAGCCACCACAACTCCTATCGACGGTAGTTTTTGGCAAACTCAAAATGAATATACCATTTACGTTTATCATCGTGGCTTTGGCGACCGATACGATAAATTGATAGGGGTGAAAACTTTATAAGAATCCCCCTTGGGGACTTTTAATAATTGGGCTTGTAAAAATAAATGCATTTTAAATAACTATTTTATAAGCCTCCCCGTGGGGAGGTTTGGAGGGGCTTAAATGATTGTTTACAAATTCGGAGGTGCGTCTGTAAAATCGTCGGACGGAATAAGGAATATCGTAAAAATAGTTTCAGGAGTAAAAGAAAACCTGTTTATTGTGGTTTCTGCTATGGGAAAAACGACCAACGCTATGGAAGCGATTCTTGAGAACTTTATGAAAGCCGATAGAGTTGCAGCGTTGGAAAAATTAGAAGAAGTAGAAAAATATCACATCAATATCATTGATGAACTTTTTCAAAACAAGACAGCGGGAGAAAATGCGGTGAAACCGCTTTTTGCAGAGTTGCGTGATTTTATTCAAAACGGTGTTGGCGATGATTACGATCGCTGGTACGATCAACTTGTTTCGTACGGTGAAGTAATTTCTACCAAAATAGTTTCATCGTTTCTATTAGAATCGGGAATTGAAAATAAATGGCTTGATATGAGACAGTTGCTGGTAACCGACAGTAATTTCCGTGAAGCGAATGTAAATATGCTTGAATCTGAAAAACGGATGAAAAAAGCTGTAAATTTTAGCGAAAGTAATATTTATATTGGTCAAGGTTTTATTGGAACAAATATGCAAGGAAAACCCACAACGCTTGGACGCGAAGGCTCTGACTATACTGCTGCGGTGGTTGGAAATTTACTTGATGCGGAAAGCGTTACGATTTGGAAAGATGTTCCGGGAGTATTAAATGCCGACCCGAGAATTTTTTCTCACACGGTTCATATTCCTGAACTTACGTATATGGATGCGGTAGAATTAGCTTACAGCGGCGCTCAAATTATCCACCCAAAAACAATTAAACCGCTTGAAAATAAGCAAATTCCATTATTTGTTCGTCCGTTTGGAACTCCAACGGAAGTAGGTTCTATGATTAAAAGTCAGATTGAAAAACCAATCAGTGTTCCGGTGCTGATTTTACGTAAAAACCAGGTGTTGGTTACGCTTCGTCCGTTAGATTTTTCGTTTGTATTGGAAGAAAGTTTAACGTGGATTTTTACGGTGGTTGAAAAACATCGATTAAAAGTTTCGATGATACAAAGTTCTGCCGTGAGTATTTCTATTTGTGTGGATAATTCGCGCTATTTAACAGCAGCGCTCGATGAACTTGCCAACGACTTCAAAGTTACCTATAACGAGGGTTTGGAGTTATTAACCATTCGTGGAACAAATCCGGAAATTGTACAAGAAAACACCAAAAATCGTGAAATTCTTCTTCAGCAACGCACACGCAGAATAGGAAGATTCTTGATGAGAGAAAACGTATAAAAAATATTTTATCCTGATTTTTTTACCTCCCAAGCAATCATTTTTCAAATAAACTTAAATTAATTCTAATTCCTATATTATTGTAATTTATACCGGTAAAGCTACTGTAAACACCAATTCGCATATCAGGTGTAAATCCAATAGAATATCCGAGTTCATTATAAGGTTTTCCTTTGTAATTCCACAATGTATTGAAATGTAACGATTCGCTGAACGCTTTACTTTGAAGCGCCGGAATTCGTTTCAGCAAAATATGCTCAGACGAAAATGTAATGTGAGATTCCCACCATTTATCATTTAAATAGGTGTAATTAGGCAACAAAGCAAATGTTTCCGTGTGTTTGTGATGTGTTATATAAAGTGGTATGGTCGAAAAATACTGATAATCAGGAGCAAAAAGTTGTTTTTTTGTCAAAAATCCTCCTAAATTTATATTATATCGCAACATATCAAACAGTCCTAATCGTATTTCTTGTTGCACTGAAAAATTGATTTTATCGTATTCGGGTTGTGTTTCGTTTTTTAATGCGGGAACTGCTTTTGTATATAGTAATTGAAATGTAGGATATCTTGAAAAACTATAATATTTTTTCCCCTCAACAATTCTATAATAATATTTTGGAGTCCATTCTAATCCTGTCCAAAATAGTGTTGATGTGTGATTTGGAAATTCCGACAATTTTTCTCGAGGAAAATTTGGTTTTACCGATTTATTCAGAAAATTAAATTCTGTGTTGTTTTCAAGTAAGGTGCGGTTTTCATAACTTCCACCAAGCTTAAATTTCAATCCGTTTGCAATATCAATAGAATTTTCTGCTGAAATATGTTTTTTCTGATAAAAAGAAATAGCGTTTGTCCCATTCCATAGTACTGCTGCGGAATTAAATATTCGAGAAGTACCTTTGTTTTGCATAATATCCTGAGATGTATTTCCAAACGAAATCCAAAGCAAACCATTCTTCATTGGAGCGTAGGATTGAGAAATGTTTATTTGCCAAATTGCTGACTTTCTTGCTGTTGTATAGTGAAAAGATGGCTCAAAATTAAATTTTGTGTTTTCAGTAGTTTTTATGTCCATACCAACTTTTTGTCCCAACCAAAATCCGTCAACCAAATTATATTCTAAAAAGTTTCCCGCAAGCAATCCATCAAAGTAAATGGAAGATGATTTACTCAAGTTATATTTTCCTCCTATTAACCAACTTAACTTTGAATGGGTTTTTGCTTCTACAGAAATTTCATTGTCGGTTCTTTTCACATTGTCAAATTTTGGGAAAGAATCTTTAAACTGATAACTTATTTGTTCCTCTTTTTGTAACGGAACTGTACGAATACTGTCCCAATAAATGCTATCTCTATTGTTCGCAAGCGAATCTTTTTCTAAATCAACAGGCGATTTATAGGGTTTTAATTCAAGTGATTTTTTTCTTCTTGCTGTGTCAGGTTTGTTATTCAATACCGTAGATAATTTCGCAATTTTCAACGCATCGCCGGTAGTAATTTTCTCTTTTTCGCTCAGTTTTTCCAGCTCCAATAACGCTTTTTGTTCTGTTTTTGATAGATTTTCTTTTTTGGCAATAATGCTTTTATCGGATTTGGCATTAATTGCGTTAACATTGATTCTGACGTTGGAATATTTGGTAGAAGTAAAAAAGCGACTATTTGCTTTAATTCCCAATAAATTAATACTACTGCTTTGTTCGTAAGTAATAGGTAAAAACACATTGGGGTACACTTCTTGATAATTTATTTTAGTATGCGATTTCATTCCCAAATCGAAGATGTCAAATTCAGCGGAATAAATACTCCATTCATTATCAATAATATACAAAATGCCGGAAGAAAGTTGTCTGCTTTTTAATTTGGGAAAAAATCTTATTTTATAAATTTGATTATTTCCACTCTGAAAAGCATCTTCAAATTTGAATTTATAATATTGAAACGCTTGTGTTGAAAGCGGTGAAACTTTTCCAAGAAAGTAGGAAAAATAAATGCTTGATGTAGAAACCGAAATCCCATTTTTAGGCTCAAATTCTTTAGGAAAAGAACTTTTATATGCTATTACTTTTTGCTTGTATTTATTTGGTATTGTATAATTTACAATGTTTTTCGATTCAAAAACAAGTAATTTTCCTATTAGTTTTTCCATGTTTTTATCATTCATTGCCATTTTTACCAATCCTGAAATTTTTTCCAACTTTCCGCTTCCTTTCATATAAACTTCTGATGTGTAAGAAGATAATTGATGTAAATGATAAGGGGCTTTTGCAATCACATTTCGCATGATTTGATAAGCAGGATCTTCTTTAGCGGGATTTACAATAACTTCATTTAATTGAATAGGCTTTTCCCTCATATTGGCTTGAATCTCAGCTCCTTGAATGGGAACTGTTACTTTTTTGGTCAAAGTCTCATACCCGACAGAACGAAATTGAATAGTATACTCTCCTGCTTGAAGTGAAGTTTTGAAAATACCATTTTCATCAGCCATAATACCTGAAGTATTTTCTTTGATGTAAATAGTAGCGTTTGGGACGGGATTATTTTTGGTGTCAAGAACTTTGCCTCGAAGAGTTTGAGCTGATAACGAATTATTTATAAGAATTGAAAGGACAAGAAATAATAAAAACTTGTTCATAATTCTAAAATGTTAAAATTTGAGGTAAAGATAGAAAAAGATTGTATTTTAACATTTTAAGTGTTAAAATTATAAATTTTATTTTGACATTTTAACAATTATTCCCATTCCGGAACGAATGAAATGGTTTATATTTATGAATAGTAAGTATTTTCTAATATTTTAAATTATTTTTCTTTCTTTCTAGGGGTAGTATTAAAGTGTTTTTTATAATAATTATTCAGATGCGCCGGTGAACTAAAGCCAAATTTATTTGCTATTTCCTTAACATTTAGATTGCTATTCTCTAATTCAGACTTTATGTATTTTGCTTTTTCATTCAACATCCATTGCTTAGGTGTATCTTTGAAATAATCCTTAAAGCGGCGTGTAAAGGTTTTTTCAGACATATTACATTTTTCAGCCAATTCACTAACGGAGTTACATTGTAAGTAATTTTCTTTTACAATGGTAACAAAATCATTTAATGAATCGATAACAGGTTCCAAGAAATAAACAGATTCTTGCTTTGTATAAAAACCGCGCATAATAAACAGCCATTCACTTTCTTTTAAATCGTGCAAATGGCGGCACATTAATTTGTTTTTTAAATAAAGGTTCAGATTTTCGATAAATATTTTCAAAGGTTCCAAAATAGGAAGTATGCGTATATCGTCTTCCAATTCCTTTTTATCTTTTGCAAGAGAAAGGAGTGAATACTTATCGCATTTAATTTTTGGATATTCAAAATATAGCAAGGTGAAAACTGCATTTTTTATTACTTTGCAACTGTATTCTTTTTCATAGTCAAGTAGACAAACTTCGTCAGCGCAAATCTTTTTTATTTCTCCTAATTCCGATACAATTTCCAATTCGCCGATTTGCATAAAAATAACAAGAAATTGTTTTTTCAGAGATATGCTTAATTCTTTTCCACTTTCATATTTTTTCAAAGAGAAGCCTGAGGTAAAATCTGAAATATAATGTTGACAAGAAGTATGTTCTTCTAAATAGAGTAAAACTGTCTTTGATTTGTTTTTGCGTTGTGTTTTCATTTATAAACTAAGATATTCCAATAGCTAAAATAATATGTTTTGTAATAAAAAATAATTAAAAACCGCTTTTTAGGGCGGTTTCTAATTTTTGTTGATTATATCTCAAATGCTTTGTTTACCTCGTTATTAATTGTGTCGGCGAATTCTGAAACTTTCATCGTACCTTTATCGCCTTCACCTTGACGGCGCACAGCAACTTCGTTGTTTTCAGCTTCTTTTTCTCCTACAATAAGCATATATGGAATGCGTTTTAACTCGTTATCACGGATTTTTCGTCCGATTTTCTCGTTACGGTCGTCGATAATGGCGCGCACATCTTTTTCGTTCAATTCTTTTGCAACTTGTGCTGCATAATCGTTGAATTTCTCACTGATAGGAAGAATTGCAACTTGATCAGGTGTGAGCCACAATGGGAATTTTCCGGCAGTATGTTCAATCAATACAGCCACAAATCGTTCCATGGAACCAAACGGAGCACGGTGAATCATTACCGGACGGTGTTTTTGGTTATCTTCGCCGGTATATTCCAATTCAAAACGTTCGGGCAGATTGTAATCCACTTGAATAGTTCCTAACTGCCAACGACGTCCCAGAGCATCTTTCACCATAAAATCGAGTTTTGGACCGTAAAATGCAGCTTCGCCCAATTCCACTTTTGCTTTAACGCCTTTTTCTTCACATGCTTCCACGATGGCGCGTTCCGCTTTTTCCCAGTTTTCATCGCTTCCGATGTATTTTTCTTTATTTTCAGGATCGCGAAGTGAAATTTGTACTTCTACATTATTGAAATCAAGCGCTTTGAAAATAATATTGATAATATCCATTACTTTCAAAAATTCCGTTTTCACTTGGTCGGGACGACAGAAAATATGAGCATCGTCTTGTGTGAAACTTCTTACTCGGGTCAATCCGTGAAGTTCACCGCTTTGTTCGTAACGATAAACTGTTCCAAATTCAGCCATACGCACCGGAAGATCTTTATAAGAACGCGGTTTGTGTTTATAAATTTCACAGTGATGCGGACAGTTCATTGGTTTCAACAAATATTCTTCTCCTTCTTCAGGAGTGTGAATGGGCTGGAACGAATCTTTACCGTATTTTGCATAGTGTCCCGAAGTTACGTAAAGCAATTTATTTCCTATATGAGGAGTCATCACTTGCTGATATTCATATTTACGTTGGATTTTTTTCAAGAAATCTTCCAATCGCAAACGTAGTGCTGTTCCTCTTGGAAGCCACATCGGAAGTCCTTTTCCTACCGTTTCAGAGAACATAAATAGTTCCAATTCTCTTCCAATTTTACGATGGTCGCGTTTTTTTGCTTCTTCCAAAAGAACAAGATAATCGTCCAGCATCTTTTTCTTTGGAAAAGTGATTCCGTAAATACGCGTAAGCATTTTACGTTTTTCATCGCCACGCCAATAAGCTCCAGCAACATTTAGCACTTTTATGGCTTTAATTTCGCCGGTATTTGTCAGGTGTGGACCGCGACATAAATCTGTAAAACTTCCTTGGGAATATAATGTAATTGTTCCGTCTTGTAAATCGCTGATTAACTCCACTTTATATTCGTCGCCTTTGGTTTCAAACATTTTAAGTGCATCCGTTTTACTTATGTCTGTGCGAACGATTTTTTCTTTTTTTGCTGCAAGTTCTATCATTTTGTTTTCAATAGCTTGCAAATCACCTTCTTTTATTACTGCATCACCCGGATCCACATCATAATAAAATCCATTTTCAATAGCAGGACCGATTCCGAATTTTATTTCAGGATAAAGTTCCTGTAATGCTTCTGCCAGCAAGTGAGCCGAACTGTGCCAATAAGCGTGTTTCCCTTCTTCATCGTCCCATTTGTACAACTTAATGGAAGCGTCGGAAGTAATAGGGCGGGAGAGATCCCACGTTTCGCCATTTACACCAATAGATAAAACTTCTTGCGCTAAACGCGGACTAATACTTTCCGCAATTTCTTGTCCGGTAACGCCTTGCGCAAATTCACGCACCGAACCATCTGGAAATGTAATGTGTATCATACTCTTTTTTGAACCTTACAAATGGTTTTTAAATTCATTAATTGCTTGCAAAGATAGTGAAAAATTGCAATAAAATGACGGTAAATGTGTTTCAACTAAATTTGGTTAAGGAGAAAAAAGTTATTTCAATAAGGTAACTAATATGGTTTATTAATTTTTTCAGTTGATAATATAATTTTAATTTTTTTTATGTAAGTTTGCACTTACAATCAACAGAAAAGAACGACTTCCATTGTACTTAAATCAAAAATCTATCTTATAAAACAATGATGAAGTATATTCATATTTTTTCAACTTTTCTATTTGTCATTTTTTATTTTGCTGATATATCTGCTGCGGTAAATGTTCAAAATAAAAATGATAATGGCATATATAATATAGTGTTAAATAATAATGCTAACACGATAACAACTTCAATAATAGCAAGTGCAACAACGGTTTGCAAAGGAGATGTACAGCCCACCGTTACTTTTTCCGTTATATCAGGAGGAAATTCTCCATATACTTTTTATTATACGAGAAATGGAATTAAAAGTGAAATTGTAACTGATGCCGGTGGAAATAGTAAATCAATTTATATAGAGACAAACGTTCCTGCAACCATTAATATTACGCTTGATAGTGTTTCTTCAGGAACCTTGCCGGCAGAAGAACAAATAGATAAGAAAATTACTATTACAGTAAATAAATTGCCCAGCGTTGATTTTACATTTAACAATGATGAATGTTCCGGTGCAGATATAAAATTCAATCCCGTAGTAGACACTCTTGATAATTACACTTATCTGTGGGATTTCGGTGACAACACTACCTCCACATCACAAAGTCCGGTGCATAATTTTTATTCTGTCGGTTCTGGAACTCAAGATTTTACAGTAAAACTCACGGTAACCAATAAAAACACCAACTGCAGTAATTCAAAAATAGCTACTGTAACTATAAAAAAAGGTGGCGACACTAATATAACATCGAATGCTACTCTTACTGACTATAATGGATTTAAAACATTCTCACTGTGTGAGAATGCAAACAAAGAATTTGATTTTTATAATGCATCTTCAACGAAAAACACAGATTCATCTTATAGCATTGACTGGGGAGACGGTTCAGAAATTTTTAGCGCTACCACGTGGACAAGTTTGAAACACTCGTACGATCCCGGACTTTGGAATTTAAAATATACCGTTTTTACAGAAGGAAGCTGTAATGTAACACAAACATACAACATTTTTGTGGGTTCAAATCCATCTGTTTCGTTAGGAAACCCGGGAAATACAGATGTTTGTAGTGAAACCGCTTTAAAATTTCCTATTACTAATACAGAAAATAATCCTCCCGGAACTACCTATACTATTATTTTCAATGATGGTTCTGATCCCATTGTTTATCCGCATCCACCGCCTCCTGAAGTTACTCATACATTTACAAGAACGTCGTGTGGAGTTACAAGTTCAAATGGAACAACTTATTTCAACAATTCTTTCTCTGCTACTCTTATTGCTGAAAATCCTTGTGGGAAGTCTTCAGTCAGTGTTGTTCCTATTTATGTTACTACGCCTCCAACGGGAGAGATAAAAGGATCAAAATCCGTAGGATGTGTGAATGAAATGGTTAATTTTTATAATCCGAACGAACTCTTCACAATGGCTGGTCCCAACGGTTGTACCGGCTCGAAAGTAGTATGGAGTATAACGCCCGATGAAAACTATAATTTAAATGGTTATTCTTTGGGTGATGATTTCGGTTCTGACAATTATAATGTATGGCAATCCGGAAGTTCTGTCATTTACCCAACCTTTACAGCTCCAGGTACATATTTTATTAAAATAAGAGTTGGAAATAAATGTAATATAGACGAAGCAACGGATACTATTTGTATTACCGCTCCGCCTGTACCTACTTTTACACTGGATAAAACCGAAGGATGTTTTCCGCTCACGGTTAATACAAACAATACAACAGACGAAACAAATAATTGTGGTAATCCAATAACATATCAATGGGAAATTGTGTCATACGCACAAGGTACTTGCGGAACATCAAGTTCATATTCAATGACCAATGGATCAAATATTATAAATAATGGTAGTTCGACATCTAAAAACACAAAAATAACATTAAACAATCCCGGTATTTATACGCTTCGTTTAGCGGCAACAAATAATTGTGGTACTTTTTATAGTTCAAACCAACAAAATATCACTGTAAAAGCTCCTCCAATTGTTTCTATTAATTCGATGCCTACAGTTTGCCATACTTTTCCTGTAACAAAAATACAACCTACGGCAGCAGTAACGAATTGTGGTTCAGATGCATTGAATTATGAATGGAGTTTTACAGGTGGAAATCCTTCCACTTCAAGTTCTTCAGTTCCCGGAAATATTGAATATTCAGCTTCCGGAACTTATACAATTTCACTTAAAGTTACCAATGAATGCGGTGTTTCTATTACGGCTACTAAAATATTTACAATCAATCCCACACCGGTATTAACAAGCACTATCCCAAACCAATTAAAATGTGCCAATCAATTGTCTGATTTGGTAGATTTTACAAGCGATTTTCCAAATACTGTTTTTAAATGGACAAATAATAATACTTCAATAGGATTACCAGCAAGCGGAACCGGAGACATTCTTCCTTTTACACTTAAAAATATAACTTCATTGAATATAACGGCAACCATTACCGTAATTCCTACGCTCAACGGATGTGATGGAGCCTCGCAAACTTTTACCATAACAGTAAAACCGTCGGTTTATTTTACTACTCAGCCCGTTTCAAGTGCGGTTTGTTTGAACGGAACTGCTCAAACATTGTCAGTTGCTTATGCCAATGGAACAGGCACTCCTCAATATCAATGGTATAGCAACACAACAAACAATAATTCTGGAGGAACAATGATTTCAGGGGCGACATTGCCTAATTATGATCCACCCACTAATTCTGTTGGAACTAAATATTATTATTGTATTGTTATACTGCCTGATGATGTTTGTGGTACAATTGTTTCGGATGTTGCGACTGTAACTGTTGTAGATGTTCCAACTATTGATAAAAATCCTCTTGCGACACAACAAATTTGCGTAGGAGGGACAATTTCACCATTGAGCGTATCTACTATTAATGGCGTTGGAACTCCGACTTATCAATGGTTCTATAATACGACGAACAGTAACATCGGAGGCAATCAAATATCGGGCGCAACTTCGTCAAGTTATACTCCGCCTGCGTTTAATGCTACAGGAAGTTTTTATTATTATGTTGTGGTAAACTATTCGGCAAGCGCTTGCGGAGTAGTTACCAGCGATGTTGCTGAAGTTGTTGTTGTCACGGATCCGGTCATTACTTCACAGCCTGTTCCGACACAATCAATTTGTCAAAATACAACTCCAACAGATTTAACCGTCGTCGTTTCAGGTGGAACGGGCAGTTTTATATATCAGTGGTATAGTAATACTACAAATTCAACTGTAAATGGACAAATAATTACTACAGCGACAAATGCAACTTTCACACCTCCTACAAATGTAATTGGAACAAAATATTACTATTGCGTTATTTCTCAATCCGGTTTGGGATGTCAAGTAATATCTGCTATTAGCGAGGTAAAAGTAATTGCCGCTCCCACAATTACATCTCAACCTCAGTCTGCTACTGTTTGTCTAGGTGAGTCAGTTCCAACTCTATCCATCTCTTATAAAGATGGTGTGGGAACTCCACAGTATCAGTGGTATAAAAATGAAATAAACGATAATACTTCAGGAACAACTATTGACGGCGCCACAAATTCTACTTATTCACCTCCTTCAACAAATGTAGGCACAGTTTATTATTATTGTGAAATTACGCTTCCATCAGGAGGTTGTAATAAAATTGTTTCCAATACGGCAAAAATTACAATTAATCCATATCCTGTAATTTCTGATTTTAGCCGGAGAATTGCAAGCGGTACAAGTTTTACGGTTGCTCCAACGAATAATCCTCCTACAGATATTGTCCCCTCGGGTACTACTTACACATGGACAGCGCCTTTAATCCAACCTGCAGGTGCAATATCGGGAGCTACAGCACAATTAACTCCTCAAACTGTTATCAGCCAATTATTGACAAATAATACAAAATCCGTTGCAACTGTTACTTATACAGTAACGCCTGTTTCAAACGGTTGTATCGGAGAGGCATTTAATGTTTTAGTTACTGTGGATCCTCCCATCACGGTAAATGCTGTTGTCGGAGATATTACTTGTTTTGGCACTAATAATGGATATATCAGTTTGGATATATCAGGTGGGGTTGCTCCGTATACAGTAGAATGGACAGGACCGAATGGATTTTCTTCTACTCTTGCTAACATATCACAATTATCTGCAGGAAATTATTTATTAAAAGTTACGGATAGTGTAGGAATCTCATATTCTAATACATACACTATAAAAGAGCCCGATGAGTTCGTTTTGACGACCACGACTAGGAAAGATGTAACTTGTTTTAACGCTGCGGACGGCAAAATTTCGGTTTTGGTAACAGGAGGAACTCCACCTTACAAATACTCATGGACGAAGGACGGCAATCAATATGCTTCTGATACGGCTGATATTGATAATTTGCAGCCGGGAGAGTATAAAGTTTTAGTAACGGATATAAACAATTGCGGTCCCAGAACTGAAACTTATGCTATTACTGAACCTCAGGCAATGTCTATAACAATCCTGGACAAACAAGATTTAAAATGTTTTGGTGATTCTACAGGTTTTGTTTCTGTTGAAGTTGGAGGAGGAACGCCAAAGGAAATATCGCCCGGTGTCTTTGATTATGATTATTTTTGGACAGGACCAAACGGATTTACTTCTACGAATAAAAATATTGATAATTTGAAAGCCGGAAGTTATTCCTTAGAAGTAACCGATAATAATGGATGCACACAATATATCACAACCGAAATAAAACAACCCGATGAGATATTTATAAATGTTACTCAACAACCTGTCTCCTGTTACGGAGCAAACGATGCCTCCATTAAAATAAGTATAAGCGGTGGAGTTTCACCTTACCAAATTGAATGGAGCAATTTTGCTAAAGGGGATTATTTGACAGATTTAGGTCCCGGAACATATATAGTAAAAATAACAGACGCCAATTCTTGTGTAGCCACTAAGGAAATAATCATAGAAGAAACGCCTTTTTCATTTCATCCGGTAATCAAAAATGTGAGTTGTAATGGCGCGCAAGATGGTAGCATTTCATTAAACATATCGGGTGGAGTTCCTCCTATTAGTCTCGCGTGGGACGATGATTCACTTGCCGGAGCAACCCGAAACAGATTAAAAGTCGGTACTTACAACGTAAAAATAAGTGACGCATCTTGTTCATTTACAAAATCTTTTACCATTGTAGAGCCATTAGCTATTAATGTTGCCGCAAAAATTACAGACGCATTTGATTGCAATAATCCTAACAGCGGCTCTATTAGTCTGGTAGTTGAAGGAGGAACAGAACCTTATAAATACGAATGGTCAAATGGACAAACAACAAAAGATTTGATAAATATTCCTGCGGGTGTTTATATTCTAAATTTAACCGATAACAACGGATGTGAGTTCAGTAAGCAATTTGAGATTAAAAGGCAGAAACCTTTGGAATTATCGGCTGAAGTTACTCCTGATTTCAATTGTTCAACAGGACAATTAAAAATGAAATGTACCGCTCAAGTTTCAGGAGGAATGCCGCCATATAATTTTTCATGGTCAAGCGGAAACGTGTCAGGTGATAATAATGAAATAATGGAAACCGCTCAAAGCGGAATAGTTACGCTGACTGTAACAGATAATCTAAATTGTACTATGGATTACACTTTTGAACTACAAGTACCAAATGTAGGTATTGAATTTCAAATAATGGACTGTGATGAACGAAAATATGCTTTTAATGCTCTTATTCCCTACGGGCAACCGAATGATTATACTTTTTTATGGAATTTTGGCGATGGAAAGACAAGTACATTGCAGAACACGGAACATTCTTATTCTGCATCCGGCACCTATGATGTAACTTTAACGATAAAAAACAGTACGTGTGAAACAATATTTGAAAAGAATATCGAAGTGGCTTCAAATCCGGTTTTGTCACTCGATAAATTACCTGTTTTCTGCGTTGGCGATTCAATTCTTTTACGTGTATCAGGTGCACAAACTTATGAGTGGTTTAATGGAAGTACTTCGGATAGTATTTTAATAAAAAATGCCGGAGACTATTCTGTGCGTGGAATAAATAAATACGGTTGCAGTTCTATCTTGAATTTCAGTGCTAAAAATTTTGAATCTTATAAATATACTATTCAATCCGATAAAAATGAAGTTTCGCCTGATAATTCTGAAATTCAACTTTGGAGTGATAATATTCCAAATTCTGAATATTATTGGGATTTTGGAGATGGAAATTTTGCAGCAGGTTACCTTCAAAAACATACGTATGCTATTGTAAAAGATGGATATTTTGATGTGAATTTGAAAGTGAAAAATCCGAATGGATGTATAGAAAATGCTACAAAAAGAATTTGGATTATCAATGGAGCATTAAAAAACACCTTTTCACCTAATGGCGATGGTATTGATGATATTTATATGAAGGGCTGGCACATTAAAGTTTATAATCGTAACGGAGTATTAATTTACAATGGAACTGAGGGTTGGGATGGTACATACAAAGGCGGTAAAGTGAGTAATGATACATATTTNGTTATTGTATATTATCCTACCGCTACTGGAATTAAAACAAGCACGGGATATGTCACGGTGATAAGATAATGAACAAGAAAAGATGAGAAGAGTTTATGCATTCATATTTACGATTTTTATTTTTACAAGAATATCGGCTCAATCAGACGTTCGATTAAATAATTATTGGTGGAAAACTTCNATTATTAATCCGGCGTATATGTCGAAAGTAAATTTGGTTGAATTTGATATGGCTTACAGAAACCAATGGACATTATTTCCCGGTGCCCCAAAAACCTTATATGCCTCTGCGGCGTATTATATTGAAGACTTGCACACAAAAATAGGTGTAAAAGCCACGCAAGATAAAATAGGATATACATCATCTACCGACATTGATCTTCTCTATAGTTACGCTACAAAAATAGGTTATTATTGGCGACTGCAAATGGGTATGGCATTAAGTTATCAAAATCAATCTTATGATATCTCCAAAATTGACTCTCAAACTCCTACGGATCCCGCTTTAGTTAATTTATTGAGAAAAGAAGACAGATTAAATGCAGATGTAGGTTTTGAGATGACGGATGATACATGGCTTTTGGGATACACGGGTCAAAATTTAGCATCGTTATTCAGACAAGAAAACACACGCTTTACAAATACAAATATAATTTACGCTACTTATCGTCATCCTGTAAATGAACGAATCGATTTTAGTTACGGTATTGCCGGTATTCAATCAAGAAATGTTTATCAAATGGAGTTTCATTTTACAAGCGATTTCAAAGATGTTTTTAAAATAGGCGCTTTTTATCGNACTCCTAACGAAATGGGCATTTTATTTGGTCTCAATTTAGGAAAAAATNTGAANTTATATTATAATTATGATTATAATGTTGGAGGCATTAGTCGAAGTTCCATTGGTTCACATGAAATAATGCTCTCTTATGCTTTGGAGAAGCTGTACAAGTGTAATTGTTGGTATTAAATCTTTTTTATTTGAGTCTAAAAATCCCTTTCTGAAAGCTAATAACTTTTTGTAAAAACAGTTATACAACCTGTTACTTTTTCCGACGTAATAAAATCCAAAAACATTCCTATTAAATAATTAAACTTTTTAAAATGGAAATATTTGTGTGTGCGCACACACTTTTAAAAATATTTTATTATTTTTGCGAAGTAAATAATAAATCGAAATGAAAAATTACCCTGAAAATATTACTATTAAACAAATAGCAAAATTAGCAGGTGTTTCGGCAGGTACTGTAGACAGGGTTTTGCATAATAGAGGAAAGGTCTCTGTAAAAAATTTGGAAAAAATCAATAAAGTTTTACAAAGTGTTGATTATAAGCCAAATATTATTGCCAGTGCTTTGGCGTCAAATAAAATATATCGCTTAGCAGCGGTGATTCCGGTATCAAACAAAGGAGAATATTGGGAGCTTGTATCACTGGGAATGGATGAAGGAATTAATGAATTTCGTCAGTTTGGAGTGCAGATGGAGAAAATCTTCTTCGACCAATATGACAGTAGAAGTATGAAGAAGGTAAATGAAATATTATCTTCAGAAAAATACGATGGAGTGGTTTTGGCAGTTCTTTTTAAAGACGAATTTGCAGAATTATCCGATTATTTATCTGAAATAAATATTCCATTTATATATATGGATTTTAATTTGCTCGATCACAAACAGTTGTCTTTTTATGGAACTGATTCATTTAGTGGCGGTAAATTAAGTGCGAGAATGTTATTAACACTGATAGGAATAAAAGACGACATCCTTATTGTGTTGCTGAATGCAAAAAATGGTTTGCGTTCCAATCAAAGTTTGAATCGTGAAAGAGGATTTTTGGAATATTTGGAAAATAAGAATTTTCAGGGGAAAATACACCGAATTAATTTGGAATACGTGGACAAAAAGCGTAACGATGAAATTTTAAATGAGTTTTTTTCTGAAAATAAAATTAAAGGTGTGATTGTTTTTAATTCAACGTGTCATATTGTAGCTCAATATTTTAAAGAAAAAAATATTTCGGATATTGTGTTGGTAGGATACGATGGGATTGAGGAAAATATAAATATGATGAAAGAAGATTTTGTGGATGTGTTAATCGCTCAACGCCCTTATTATCAGGGATATGAAGCCACAAAATCACTATGTAATTATTTGTTGAGAAAAACAATTCCCCCAAAGGAAAATTATATTCCGTTAGATATTTTAGTTCGTGAAAATGTAGATTTTTATAACTTTCAATAATTTATATATATAATTTATGAGTAAAAAAATAGTAACATTTGGAGAAATTATGCTTCGGCTGGCAACTCCCGGCTATCAACGTTTTATTCAATCTCAAAGTTTAAGTTCCACATTTGGAGGTGGAGAAGCCAATGTTGCTGTTTCACTTGCCAATTATGGAATGGATGCGGAATTTATAACTCGTTTGCCTAAAAATGATATTGCCGATTGGTGTATTTCAGAATTAAGAAAATATAATGTAGGAACAAAAAATATCATTCGTGGAGGAGAACGTGTAGGGATATATTTTTTAGAAACGGGAGCGGTTGCGCGCGCATCAAAGGTGGTTTATGACAGAAGCGGTTCTTCCATTTCTGAAATCCAACCTGGTATGGTTAATTGGAATGAAGTTTTAAAAGATGCAGACTGGTTTCACTGGACAGGAATTACCCCGGCACTTTCGCAAGGAGCTGCCGATGCTTGTTTAGAAGCAATAAAAACAGCAAATAAAATGGGTGTAACCGTTTCGTGCGATTTGAATTACCGCAAAAATCTTTGGAAATACGGTAAAAAAGCATCGGAAATAATGCCTGCTTTAGTTGATGGTTGCGATATAATTCTTGGAAATGAAGAAGATGCCGAAAAAGTTTTTGGAATTAAACCCGAAGGATTTGATGTAACAACTACAGGCGGTGAGGTAAATTCAGCCGAATTTAAAAGCGTTTGTACGCAAATGATGAAAAAATTCCCGCGCGCAAAAAAAGTAATAATCACCCTTCGAGGTTCCATAAATGCGAATCATAATACGTGGGGCGGCGTTCTTTACGCTGATGGAAAACTTTATGAATCAAAACGTTATGATATAACTCATATTGTAGATAGAGTGGGAGGAGGAGATTCATTTATGGGAGGTTTAATTTATGGCTTGCTTACTTATCCTAACGAAGATCAAAAAGCATTGGAATTTGCGGTGGCAGCTTCTTGTCTAAAACACACCATTTATGGCGATTTTAATTTAGTTTCTGTAGCTGAAGTAGAAAATTTGATGGGTGGCGATGGCTCCGGACGTGTTTCTCGTTAATTGGAAATCAAAAAAACATATAAAAATGAAATTTAATAAATTACAAGTACTTTCCGCGATGACCGATACGGGAATTATTCCCGTTTTTAATCATAAAGATATAGAAATAGCAAAAAAAGTATTAAAAGCATGTTATGATGGCGGCATTCGTATTTTTGAATTTACCAACCGGGGTGATTTTGCTCAAGAAGTTTTTGGAGAATTAGTTAAATTCGCCACAAAAGAATGTCCGGAAATGATTTTGGGAGTTGGTTCTGTTGTGGATGCTCCTACTGCTGCACTTTATATTCAGCTTGGAGCCAATTTTGTAGTTGGTCCATTGTTTAATCCCGATGTGGCGAAAGTTTGCAATCGCAGATGCGTACCTTATACGCCGGGTTGTGGTTCGATTTCAGAAATAGGTTTCGCACAGGAAGCAGGATGCGATTTATGTAAAGTTTTCCCCGGAGATGTATTAGGAACTGCATTTGTAAAAGGATTAAAAGCGCCAATGCCCTGGAGTATGATTATGGTAACAGGCGGAGTAAAACCGGAAGAAGCCAATTTAAAGAGTTGGTTTGATTCGGGTGCGACCTGCGTAGGAATGGGCTCCAATCTTTTCCCGGTGGATGTAATCAAAAATCAAGATTGGAATTCTATAAGCAATCTGTGTAAAAATGCTTTGGAAATTGTAAAAAAAGTGAGAAATAAATAAAAACAAATTAAATCGAATAAAATGGGAAGCACACTAAAAGAAAAAATGACTAATTATCGTTGGGTAATTACAGCTATGTTGTTTTTTGCGACTACAGTTAATTATATGGATCGTCAGGTACTTTCATTGACTTGGAAAGATTTTATTTCTCCTGAATTTCATTGGACAAATAATGATTATGGTAATATAACAGGATTGTTTTCTATTTTTTATGCTATAGGATTACTTTTTGCCGGAAAATTTATAGATTGGATGGACACAAAAAAAGGTTATCTTTGGTCTATTGGAATTTGGTCTTTAGGCGCTGTAATACACGCTTTCTGTGGCATTGCTACTGCATGGTTTATTTCAGGTGATTTAATTATGAGTTTTTCCGGAGCGCGGGAAGCCATTGCTTTAACAAGTGATATTTCTAAAATAGTAACGGTAAGTGTTTCATTATTTGTTTTTGCGCGGTTTGTATTGGCAATAGGAGAGGCGGGAAACTTTCCGGCAGCTATAAAAACTACGGCTGAATATTTTCCTAAAAAAGACAGGGCGTTTTCTACCAGTATTTTTAATTCGGGAGCAACTGTTGGAGCTCTATTAGCGCCTGTCTCCATTCCCTTTATAGCAAAAGCCTGGGGCTGGGAAATGGCGTTTATTGTAATAGGTGCATTGGGTTTTATTTGGATGGGATTTTGGATTTTTATATACGATAAACCCGAAAAATCAAATAAAGTAAATCAAGCGGAATTAGAATATATAAACCAAGATGATATTTCTTATAATGTTCAAAATGAGATTGTTATTAAAAAAAATATATCCTACGCCAAAGCGTTGAAGTACAAACAAACTTGGGCATTTGCTTTTGGTAAATTTATGACAGATGGAGTTTGGTGGTTTTATCTTTTTTGGACTCCAGCCTATTTAAGTTCAGTATATGGCTTGGATTCAACTCAAAGCGCTCCTCAAATATTTGTTCTTTATTTAATAACAATGCTCTCCATTATTGGAGGTTGGCTTCCCACTTATTTTGTGGATAAAAAAGGAATGAATCCATACGGTGGACGTATGAAAGCGATGTTAATTTTCGCATTTTTCCCCTTGTTAGCATTGTTAGCGCAGCCATTAGGATATATTTCTGTTTGGATTCCGGTAATTATTATAGGTATTGCGGGCGCGGCGCATCAGGCTTGGTCGGCAAATATATTTTCTACAATCGGAGATATGTTTCCCAAATATGCTGTTGCCACCATTACAGGAATAGGAGGAATGGCGGGTGGAATAGGCTCTTATCTTATCAACAAAGGTTCGGGAGTATTATTTGATTTTGCTGAAAATACACAGATGAAGTTATTTGGTTTTAAAGGAATAGAATCAGGATATTTTATTATATTTTCAATTTGCTCTGTAGCGTATATTATTGGTTGGGTAATTATGAAATGGCTTGTTCCAAAATATAGACCAATAACAGATTTATAAAATATCCTTGATTTAAAAGATTAAAAGCCAACATTTGTTGGCTTTTAATCTTTTAAATAAGCTGTGTGTTATTTTTTATTTATGTGCAATTGGATCAGCATTACCATCCGGGTCATTTTTTACATAACCATCTGTTTGGATATTACCTAGCAACAATAAACCACATACGTGTGGAGTTGCCATTGAAGTTCCACTTAATGTAGCGTAAGTTCCGCCTTTGTATGTTGAATAAATAGAAGAACCGGGAGCACAAAAATCGATAGGTGGATTTGCATAATTGCTGTACGAAGCCCAAAGATCTCCGGTTCCCATTGCCGAAACAGTGTAAATATTTGTTCCGTTTACTCTTGCCGGTGAACAATTATTGGCATTTTGCGATTCATTTCCGGCAGCTAATGCTATTTTGATTCCTTTTGCCGCTAAATTCAAAACAGCATCATCAATAGGTTGGTATGCACTACCTCCCAAACTCATATTTGCAGCATCTCCAGCTTTTGCATTTGTTGCTACATAATCAAGACCGGCGATGATTACAGAATAAGCGCCTGAACCTCTTTTATCAAGAACTTTAACAGGAACTACGGTAGCTCCTGCGGCTACACCAACTACACCAATACTGTTATTTAGAGCAGCAACAATTCCTGCACAATGCGTACCGTGTCCATTATCATCATCAGGAGTTGCTGATGTATTTATGAAATTTTTACCTCTTGTTTGATCGACATTTAAATCAGGATGATCTAAATCAATGCCTGTGTCGATGATCCAAGCTGTTTTTCCTGTTCCATCAGAACTTCCGCCGATACGAGTAATTCCCCAAGGAATTGATTGTGCGGGGGCAGGAGTTGGTTTCCCTGTAATAGAAACTTCTGGTAATCCAAAATTAACCATCATATCAGGATATACTCCTTTTACACTTGTAGATTCAGCTAATTTTACGGCTTCACTTTCCGTTAATTCAAGAGCAACTCCTTTTATTGCATTGCTATATGTGAATTCAGGTGTACGAATTTCTATGCCGGACTCTGTCAAGATTTGTTTTGTTAATGATAAAATATGTTGCGGTTCAATTTTAACATTACCTGATGCGGCTGCTACTTTTGATGCTCGTTGAATTCCAATACTGTTATAGACCACTACATATTTTCCGGGAATAACTTGCGATGTTACGACTGATGTTTGTGAACTTTTTTCAGTTTTAATGATTTTAACATCTTCTTTTTGGCAGGAAATTAACACAAATCCTGCGATTGCTAAAATTAGTAATTTTTTCATATTCAATAAATTTTTGGTTGATAAAAAAAGGTTATTTTGTTAAATAGCTTTCATGTTGCTTGTTTAACAAATACAAATATAGCAAAATGTTTTTAAAATAATATTTAAAATTATTATTAAATTAATTAAAATTAACACATATTCGGTTTTTTGTTTGCGAATTCAAAAAGTGAGATTATTTAGAATATTTTAGGTTTTAGTATTCCATAGTAAGCATAAAAAAACTGCATAAAGTAATATGGAAATTTACTTTTGCAGTTTTAATTTTTTTTAGGAGATGATTTGGACAAAAAATTTGTTAAATTTTCCCAATCAGGAATTTTTCTTTCTCCTTGTAACGATCGAATTTCTGTTATTTCCTGCGTCACTTCAATTACTCCTTTGTATTCGCCACTTTCATTTCTCACAGCGAAATATTGAATAAGAATTTTATTTCCCCAAAAGTTTAACCAAAAATCTGCTTGATTTTTCGAGTTGTTACGGAAACTTTCTACAATTTTTTAGATAACGTACACGTTTTCTTGAGGATGATAATTGCACACATCACGACCGATATCTGTTAATGATTTGATATTTCAGACATACAAAATAATAGTCGAATACTTGCACTACATCAGGGATTTAGAAATTAGAGAAAATTATAAGATACTTTTTTCTTTCAAAATTTCTTCCATTTCTTGCTGAATTTTATGTGCTTCGTGACGTGCTTTTGATTCAAAATCATTATCTGAGGATGCGTAAATTATCTGACGGGAAGAATTGACAAGTAAACCACATTCATTGTTTAGTCCATATTTAGCTACTTCCTGCAAACTTCCACCTTGCGCTCCAACTCCAGGAACAAGCAAAAAATGATTCGGCGCTATTTTTCTCACATCGGTAAGCATTTCAGCTTTAGTCGCGCCTACAACATACATCATATTTTCATCAGTTCCCCAATTTTGAGAAGTTTTTAATACTTTTTCAAAGAGTTGTTCTTCATTTTCTTTCATAAATTGAAAATCATAAGCTCCTTTGTTAGACGTTAAAGCTAACAAAATGACCCATTTATCTTTGTATGTCAAAAAAGGTTTTACCGAATCTTCACCCATGTAAGGCGCCACTGTTATGGCATCAAAATCCATTTTTTCAAAAAATGCTCGCGCGTACATTTGTGAAGTATTTCCAATATCGCCTCGTTTTGCATCGGCAATAATAAACTGGTCGGGATATTTGGTGCGGATGTAATTTACGGTGCGTTCCAATACGTCCCAACCTTCTAAACCTTCACTTTCGTAAAATGCAAGGTTCGGTTTGTAAGCCACACATAAATCGGCTGTCGCATCAATAATTGCCACATTAAACTCAAATAACGGATCATCTGAATTATTGACAACGGTTTCAGGTAGTTTGTTTATATCCGTATCTAAACCTACGCAAAGGAAGGATTTCTTAGATTTGATGTTTTTGAAAAGTTGTTGTTTGGTCATATTTATTTTAGTTACAAGCTACGAGCTACAAGTTTTGTAGTGATTTAATTAAAGTTGTTAGCATTTTAATTATTTCGCTATTAAGAGTTAATAAATTTTCGGTTTCTGTATCTGATATATATTCTAATTTATTGGAGATAATAATAAAAGTCTCAAGTTCGGATGCAGAGCCTAATGAAATGTGAAGAAATTGAATAAATTCTTTGGTGCTTTTTCTTCCCGATCCTTCAGCAATATTTGCCGGAATAGAAGAAGAGGCTCTTCTCATTTGGCTAACTAAAGTATACATTTCTTCTTTTGGAAAAGATTTTGTCACCTGATATATGTGTACAACAAAATCTATACTTTTTTGCCAGACAATTAAATCTTTATGAGTTTTCATTTTTGCACATATTATTGGTAACTTGTCACTAGTAGCTTGTCACAATTTTAAAGTTCACTCTCTTTCATTCTTTCTGCATTTTCTGCAATAATTAATTGATCAATTACATCTTGAATATCGCCATTCATAAAATTAGAGAGATTATAAATGGTGTAATTTATCCTGTGGTCGGTAATGCGTCCCTGAGGGTAGTTGTACGTACGAATTTTTGCACTTCTGTCGCCGGTGGAAACCATTGTTTTACGGCGGGAAGCAATTTCTTCCATGTGCTTTTCGTAACCCATATTATAAATCTTGGTACGTAGCATTTCCATTGCAATTTCGCGGTTACCAAGTTGTGTGCGAGCTTGTTGGGACACAACTACAATTCCCGTAGGTTTGTGAGTAAGTTGCACTTTGGTTTCCACTTTATTTACATTTTGTCCTCCTGCGCCTCCCGAACGTGAAGTGTGGAATTCAATATCAGCGGGATTAATTTCCACTTCAAATTCTTCCGCTTCGGGCAAAACTGCTACAGTGGCGGCAGAAGTATGAACGCGTCCTTGTGTTTCGGTGGCAGGAACGCGCTGCACACGATGTACGCCCGATTCGTATTTAAGCGTGCCAAAAACATTATCTCCTTTTACTTCAAAGATAATTTCTTTATAACCGCCGATGGTTCCTTCGTTAAAATCCGTTACCTGAATTTGCCAACCTTTGTTTTCGCAATATCGTGTATACATTTTAAATAAATCTCCGGCAAAAATCGCGGCTTCATCGCCGCCGGTTCCACCGCGGATTTCCATCACTACATTTTTACCGTCTTCAGGGTCGGCAGGAATAAGCAGAAATTTGATTTTTTCTTCCATCTCAGGAATTTTCGGCTCCAAATTATCCAGCTCCGTTTTAGCCATTTCACGCATTTCCGGGTCAGATTCGGTGGCAAAAATATCTTTTGCTTCCTGAATATTTGCAAGAGCGGTTTTATATTCCTTCTGAGCAGCCATTATTTTTTCGAGTTCGCTATATTCTTTGTTCAGTTTAACATAACGATTCATATCTGCTATCACAGCAGGGTCGGTAATCAACAACGAAATTTCATCAAATTTATGTTGAAGTCCGTCAAGTTTTTCAAGTAATTTATTTTCAGACATTTATATTATTTATAATTTATGATTTACAATTGGCAAATTTTGATTTACCACATATAAATATTTTTTTGAAGATTATATCAAATTTTTAATTTTACTCCAGAAAGGATATTAAAAGAATTATACCATTGAGGCAACGGTAAAATACCTAATTGAGCTGTTGTTGATATATTAATATGGATATTATCTTTAACTTTGATATTTGTTCCCAAACCTATGAACGCAACAGGAATAAAAGGAGGCTCTTTATATATGTAAAAATTATATCCAAATATAAAATATGGCTGGATTTTTTTTTGCGAAAATATGTACTCTACTGACAATGGAATTTTTATTTTGATACTATCACTTAAATCTCCCGCTAATGAATAAAAAACACCTGTTGTAATGAAGAAATTTTCATTTTTTTTCGAAGGATTGATAGAATATTTAATGCCGCCCCAAATTTCATACCATCTTGTCTTATATTTACTATATTCTATTCCTGCGCAAATAAATTGTTGCCTTTTGGTGGCTTTTATTATATCGTTTTTATTTTTAACTCCTGTGGATAAATAATTATAATGTTCTACAAGATTTATCATAGTAGAATGTCGTGGATAATTTATTTTTTCTATCTCAGGAAAAATTTGGGGTACATCAGACATGTATTTTTTCAAACTGTCAATATTATTAGTCGTAAATATGGTTTGAAGTTTTTTAGAATTTTCTTTTATAACATACCTTTCTTTTCCGCTGAAAGGCAAAGGTATTAATTTACTATTTTCTTTTTGAATATAATAATCACTATTATGTTCATTTGTAAACCAATAAAATAAATTAATTTTTCCTAACACCAACTTTTCAAAAAATGCAAAATCCATATAATTGTCTACCCAAACACTATCGCTTTGATATGTTCTTTTTTCATTCTTAAAAATGTATCCCTTTATGTCTTTGGGATAATAAATATTAGTTGTTTTGTTCGACAAATTTCTAAATAAACATTCATTACCATTTCTTTTATCCGATTGGTATTTTATAAAACCTTCAAGAGTGTCATTATTTAACATAATAACTTTACCGGGTCTAAAATCCTGAGCAAAAACATTTATTGAGAATATCAAAAAAACAAAATATAAGGAAATTTTTCTCATAACATTTATTTTAAAATGTAATTTATCCATATAAAACCTTGCTTCAATTTCCAATTTATATTTATTTTTTCTTTCTGTCAATTCCAATATCAATCATAGAAACCGGATCTTCCACAGGTTCAAGATGGGTAGAAACCGTTACGGGAACCTCAAACATATCTTCAATATGGTTTTCAATTTCTTCGCAATAATCGTGTCCTTCCTGCACTGTCCAAGCTCCGGGAACAAGCAGATGCATCGAAATAAATTTGCGCTGTCCTGCTTGACGTGTCATAAACGAATGATATTCAATTTGTTTTGTTTTTAATGTGTCCAAATAATCGGTTACTTTTTGCTGCTCATTTTCAGGTATTGCAGAATCTAACAAACCATTTGCAGAACGACGAAGTAATTGAAATCCAGTCCAAATGATATTCAATGCAACTAAAATAGCAATAATCGGGTCGAGAATTATAAATTTATTACCAAAGAAACTTACTAAAAGAATAGCTATAATTACTCCTATGGATGTATAAACATCGGTCATTAAATGCTTTCCGTCAGCTTCCAATACTAACGAATTGTTTTTCTTCCCGTTCCGAATTAAAACCTGCGCCACTCCCAAATTAACCAATGATGCACTCACAGAAACCAACAAACCAATGCTTACGTTTTCCAACGGTTGCGGGTGGAAAAGTCTTGGAATGGCAGAATATATAATAGTAAACGCTGCAACTACAATTAGCCCGCCTTCAATTGCACTTGAAAAATACTCGGCTTTGGTATGCCCGAATGCGTGTCCTTCATCAGCGGGAAGTTCCGAAATATGAAGCATAACTAACGCAAATACGGCAGCAAAAAGGTTTACAAACGACTCCAATGCATCTGAAAACAATCCCATTGACTTTGTCAAATAATAGGCGTAAAACTTTAATCCGATAGTGACTAAAGCTGCCAGGATTGACAAATACATGAATTTTTTAAGGGAGGTTTTTTTCATATTCCGTAATAAATCTAAAATATAGAATAAATTATTATTTCTTATTTTCCACCCATTTTCGTGCATTTACAAACGCTTCTATCCAGGGTGTAACTTCATCATTATTCATTCTTTCTGCCGGATAATTTGCGCACTGCCAGGGGAAAATCGCGCGTTCCAAATGAGGCATCATTGCCAAATGGCGTCCGTCTGCAGAGCAAATTCCGGCAACACCGAAATCAGAGCCGTTAGGATTGGCAGGATAAACGTCGTAATTGTATTTTGCAATTACATTATAATTGTTCTCACCCATTGGAAGCGAGAATTTTCCTTCTCCGTGAGCCACCCAAATTCCTAATTTACTTCCTGAAAGCGAACCGAACATCACCGAATTATTTTCAGGAATTGCCAAAGATATAAAATTGCTTTCAAACTTATGTGAGTTGTTATGCAGCATTTTCGTCCGTTTCTCGTGTTCGGGATTAACAAGATTTAGTTCCACCATCAACTGACAGCCGTTGCAAATTCCCAAACTCAACGTATCCGAGCGTTTGTAGAAATTCTCAAGAGTGGTTTTTGCCTTTTCATTATACATAAAACCTCCAGCCCAACCTTTAGCGGAGCCAAGCACGTCCGAATTGGAGAAACCGCCGCAGAACACAATCATATTCACATCTTCCAGCGTTTCACGTCCCGAAACAAGATCGGTCATCATTACGTCTTTCACATCAAAACCGGCTAAATAAAGCGAATACGCCATTTCACGTTCACCGTTGGTGCCTTTTTCACGGATAATTGCCGCTTTTATTCCGCTTGGTTTTCTGTCGGGAGTTAAATTATATTGCGATAATTTTCCTTTGAATGTTTCGGGAAATTTGAATTCCAATGGTTGCTTTTTGTAATTTTCAAAACGGGATTTAGCCTGATTTTCAACGGTTTGCTTTTTATCTAACAGATATGAAGTTTGATACCATAAATCTCTCAATTCGTTAATGGAGAACGAATAACTGTTTTTCTTTTTGTGAATTTCCAATCTGCGTTCTTCAATCGGATAACCAATTCTGGCAAAACCGATTCCGTTCTCTTTCAGAATTTTTTCTGCCGATTTTGTGTCTTTTATTTGAACCAAAACTCCCGGATTTTCAGCGAAAAGAATTTTCACCAATGAACTTTCGGACAAATAATCCAAATTTATATTCAGTCCGCCTTTTGTATTTGCAAAACACATTTCAAGCAACGCGGTAATCATTCCTCCTTCCGAAATATCGTGTCCAGCAAGGATAAGATTTTTTTCAATCAGTTCCTGAATGGTGTTGAACGTATCTTTGAAGTATTCGGCGTCATTCACGGTGGGAGTTTCATCGCCAATTTTTCCTAATGTTTGCGCCAAAACCGAACCTCCCAATTTGAATGTATCAAAAGAAAAATCAATATAATAAACGGTTGTTTTCGTATTGTTTACAATCACCGGATTAACTATTTTCCGGATATTTGTAGCTTCGGCTGCGGCAGAAATAATTACCGTTCCGGGAGCAAACACTTTATCGCCGTTCGGATATTTCTGTGTCATTGAAAGACTGTCTTTTCCTGTCGGGATATTAATTCCCAGCGAACAGGCAAAATCGCTGCAAGCTTCTACTGCACGATAAAGACGAGCATCTTCACCTGCGTTTTTGCTGGGCCACATCCAGTTTGCCGAAAGCGAAACGCCCTCCAAACCATCTTTCAAAGGTGTCCAAACGATATTTGTCAATGCTTCGGCAATGGCAAGAACGGAACCTGCTTCCGGATCAATCAAAGCGGGTAGGGGAGCGTGACCAATAGAAGTTGCAATTCCTGATTTTCCACGATAATCCAACGAAACAACTCCCAAATTTGCCAGCGGAAGTTGCAATTCTCCAACGCATTGTTGCTGTGCAATTTTTCCCGTAACGGAACGATCCACTTTGTTCGTCAACCAATCTTTACAAGCCACAGCTTCCATTTGGAGAACATTTTGGATGTATTCCAATAATTTTTCGTCTTCAAAAACTACCGGAGAAAATTTTTCGTCAATTGAATTATCTGTAATTACGGTACGTGGAGGTTTTCCAATTAAATATGCAAGTTGTAAATCAAGCGGTTTTTCACCGTCTTTTTGTTTGAATGTAAATTGTTGATCATTGTTTGCTTCACCTACAACATACATCGGAGCGCGTTCGCGTTCGGCAATTTTTTGAACACGTTCAATATCTTTTTCTTTTATCAGCAATCCCATTCGTTCCTGACTTTCGTTGCCGATAATTTCTTTTGCACTTAATGTTGGGTCGCCAATCGGTAATTTATCCATTTCAATAACGCCTCCGGTAGTTTCTACCAATTCCGAAAGACAATTCAAATGTCCGCCGGCGCCGTGATCGTGAATGGAAACAATCGGATTTTCATCGCTTTCAGCCAGTGCACGAATTACATTGGCAACACGTTTTTGCATTTCAGGATTGGCGCGTTGAACCGCGTTTAATTCAATAGCATTATCGTATTGTCCGGTTTCAACAGATGAAACAGCTCCACCACCCATTCCGATGCGGTAATTATCGCCTCCCATTACAACTACTTTATCGCCCGCTTTCGGTTCACCTTTTAAAGCATCTTTTTTCTTTCCAAACCCGACGCCACCTGCAAGCATAATTACTTTGTCGTAACCATACATTTTATTGTTTTCCTGATGTTCAAATGTGAGAACAGAACCGCAAATAAGAGGTTGTCCGAATTTATTTCCAAAGTCTGAAGCTCCGTTTGAAGCTTTTATTAAAATTTGAGATGGAGTTTGATAGAGCCACTGACGACTGCCCCTTAACCTTTCTCCTTGCGAAGTGGGGAAAAGACGAGGCGATGATGTCATATATACGGCAGTTCCTGCGATGGGTAAACTTGCTTTTCCTCCTCCAAGACGGTCTCGGATTTCGCCTCCCGTTCCTGTTGCGGCGCCGTTAAAAGGTTCTACGGTTGTTGGAAAATTATGTGTTTCTGCTTTCAATGAAATGACAGATTCTATTTCTTTTGTCTCGAAGAAAGACGATGTTTCTTCCGCTTGTGGTGCAAATTGTTCTATTTCAGGACCTTGATTAAATGCAACATTATCTTTATAAGCGGAAACCAAATTATTCGGGTTTTCTTCCGATGTGCGCTTAATTAATTTGAAGAGAGAAAGTTCTTTTTCTTCTCCGTCAATTACAAATTGTCCGTTAAATATTTTGTGTCTGCAATGTTCTGAGTTTACTTGTGAAAAACCAAAAACCTCGCTGTCGGTTAATTTCCTTCCAATTTTTTGACTGATATCATTTAGATATTCAATTTCATCGCTGCTTAATGCCAATCCTTCTTTTTCATTGTAAAAAGCAATATCATCAATATGTAGAATTGGCTCCGGTTGTTTATTGATAGTGAAAATATCCTGATTGAGTTCTTTGTAAATACGTTGCAACATCGGATCAAAATCATCGCCGGTTTTAGGAGAGAACTCTTCAATTCTGGAAATTCCTTTTATCCCCATATTTTGAGTAATTTCTACAGCGTTTGTGCTCCAAGGAGTAATCATTTCTCGTCGCGGACCAATAAATTGTTGCGGGACAGTTTCGGAATTGAGTTGTTTTGCTCCGTCAAAGAGCCAAATTAATTTCTCAATGTCTTGTTTGCTAAGTGTTTGCTGAGTTTGTACAGCGTAAATTTTTTGTTCGGAGGTTTGAAAGAAAAGGATCATAGGAGTATGATATTTAGTGTGATTTTTGGGTAATTTTCAAGTACAAAGATAATCATTTTTAATCGTTTATTTAATCTAATAAATTGATTTTAGAATAATTTGAAATAATGAAAATACTCAGATATACAGGATTTGTTTATGTCTTAAAAATCAGTTAAATTTGCAACTTACATTTTGAAAATAAAGAGATGAAAAAAATATTGATTTTTACGGTTTTTCTGTTGTTTTCGGCTCAGAGTTTCACACAGAGTTTAGGTACGGTAGGCATTTCATTTTCCATGGTTTCTTCAAATAAGATGATGCGGGTAGGAGAGAACCTCCCTGCAGATTATGGAATGAATGGTGCAGGACTTCTGTCGTTGGGTGCGGACTATATTTATCCGTTGAATAATTGGATGAGCGTAGAATCCGGATTAAATTATTCTTATGAGCGTTTTATGAAAACCACTACTGACAATGGCAACAGCGAGCTTGTAAAAACAGAAGAGAATATTCATTTATTAAGCATTCCGGTAGGTTTTAGAATTACCTTCTTAAAATATGGTTTTATTGATAGCGGTGTGCTGCTCGATTTATTAAACGAGCCGGGATTTGGTTCTTATTTAGGCGGGGGAGTTCATTTTCAATCGGAATATGGATTGGGTTTATTGTTAAGTCCGTATGTGAAAGTTCACTCGCTTGTTCCTTTTAATTTTAATTTAGATACCGATAGAATTATTGATACAGGCATTAAAATAGGTATAACTTATTCTATAGATTATTTTCTTAAAAACCAAAGATAATTAAGCACTTACAAATTAATTACCGAGAAAGAAACTGTTTTGTTAACGGTTTCTTTTTTATTTTTTACATAGAAAAATGATAAAAGCTATTTTTTTTGATATAGACGGGACATTGAAAAGTTTTGAAACTCATCAAATTCCCGAATCTACAATGTATGCTTTAGAAGAATTACAAAAAAAAGGAATAAAAATTTTTATTGCTACGGGAAGAACTCCAGATGCGCTAAAATCGTTTGATTTACAAGTAGATGGATATATTACATTAAACGGAGGGTATTGTTATTTGTCAACCGGAGAAATTATCTACAAACATACTGTTTCAAAAAATGATATTCAAGCGTTAATGGAATATCAGAAAACAAATCCTACACCTTGCGTGGTAATGGCAGAGAACATTACTTTTGCCACTTTCAAACACGAAAAAATTGAGCATTTTATTGAATTATTGAATTTTCCGCGTATGGAAATTTTTCCTTTGGAAAAAGCCTTGGAAGTGGATGTTCTTCAAATTGTTTTGTTTATTTCAGAAAAGCAAGATGATGATATGTTGAAAATTCTGAAAAATTGTGATGCTTTACGTTGGTATCCGACATTTGCAGATTTTGTACCTAAAGGAAGCCATAAAGGAATTGGAATAGATAAAATTATCGAGCATTTCGGTATTTCGTTAAGTGAAACAATGGCTTTTGGCGATGGTGGAAACGATATTTCTATGCTTCAACACGCAGCTATTGGGGTTGCTATGGGGAATGCGACGGAAGAAGTGAAACGCGCTGCTGATTATGTTACGGATACTGTAGATAACGATGGAGTGTACAAAGCTTTAAAAGCATTCAGTGTTTTATAAATTCTTCCGGTACAACCATTTGAATAGATTTAGGCAAAATGCTTATTTCAAAGTTCTGCGCATTTTTACTCACTAAGCCATCTGTTTCAAAAAACGTTCCTTTGTCACAATTTAAAACAATTTTCTCTGTTTTAAACGATTGAATTACCTTATGTTTGGTTATTTTACCATTAAAAATATGAGGTAAAACGGTTAAAATATCTTTTAAGGTTGGTTTTTCCACAAACATCATATCAAAAATACTATCGTAAGGAAGCGCGGAAGGATTTTGTTTGATACCGCCTCCGCTGTAAGGTCCGTTGGCAATATTCATAGTGAAAAGATTGATATAATGCGGAACTCCGTTTATTTCAATCCTTGAATTTATTGATTTGTATCTAAAAACTGCAATCAGTAATGAAATGGTGTAAAGCAACGAAAAACTTCCCACGTAATGTTTCAATGTGTGTGTTAAATCAGCCACTTTTGCATCTAATCCAAACCCAACAGAATTTATAAAATAACGAAAAGAAGTTTGTTCCTGATGTTTCAGGGTAATTTTGCCTATATCGATAAAACGAGAATAACCTTCGAGAAAAATCTTAAAAGATGATTTATCATTTTTCTTTAATTTCCAAAAACGTCCCCAGTCATTTCCCGTACCGCGCGGAATTAAAGCAATTTTCACCTTGGAAGTATCTTCTATCTCAGCAGAAAAAATTCCGTTTATTACTTCGCTTATCGAACCATCGCCACCTAAAACAAGAAAATTCAGAAATCCTTTTTCAGCATTTTCACGAGCTATTTTTATGGCGTGTCCCGCATATTCCGTTTCAATAAATGTGTGTGGAATAGTTGCTTTGTTTAGTTCCGTAAGGATGAATTTTTTTTGAGCGGGAAGTTTGCGTTTTCCTGCTTTTGGATTAGTAATTACTATCCAATGACTTTGTGTGTAATTTTCAGGCATTCAAAAGGAAAGTTAATTTTTTATTGTTTATTCATCAAATACAAATCAACTAAAGTTACTGCAGTCATTGCTTCTACGATAGGAACAGCGCGTGGCAGAACGCAAGGATCGTGGCGTCCGTGGGCTTCCAATTCTATTTTGTTTAATTCTTTATCAAGTGTTTCCTGTTTTTTGCTGATAGTTGCTACCGGTTTGAACAATACTCTGAAATAAATATCTTCTCCGTTGCTTATTCCACCCTGAATTCCACCGGAATTATTGGTTTTGGTCGTAACTTTTTCGTTTTCTTTTACAAAAGCATCGTTCATTTGAGCTCCGGTTAAATGAACTCCTTCAAAACCACGCCCGTAATCAAAACCGTGAACGGCATTTATATTCATCATTGCATTCGCAAGGCGAGCTTGTAATTTGTCAAAAACCGGTTCTCCCCAACCTACAGGAACTCCTTTTGCAACACAACTGATAATTCCTCCGATTGAATTTCCATCTTGACGCAATTCATCAATATAAGCAATCATTTTTTCGGCTGTGTTTTGTTCCGGACAGCGAATAATATTGTTTTCAATTAGCGAAAGATCCAGATTTTCATACGAATTCTCAACAGCAATATGTCCTACCTGCGATGTGTATGCGGTAATTTCCACGCCAAGTTGTTTTAATGCTAATTTAGCAATAGCTCCCGCTGCAACCCAAGCGGCAGTAGCGCGTGCAGAACTGCGTCCTCCTCCACGATGGTCGCGAATTCCGTATTTTTGCTGATAAGTATAATCTGCGTGCGAAGGACGGTACACGTCTTTCAAATGGTCGTAATCTTTGCTTTCCTGATTTTTATTCCAAATTACAAACGCGATGGGAGTTCCGGTAGTTTTTCCCTCAAAAATACCCGAAAGAAATTCCACTTTGTCTTCTTCGTTACGTGGAGTGGAAATGGAAGATTGTCCCGGACGGCGACGATTTAATTCTTTTTGAATAAATTCCTCGTCCAATGTAATTCCCGAAGGACATCCGTCAACAATGCCTCCAACGGCTTTGCCGTGCGATTCTCCGAACGATGTAAATGTAAAAAGTTTGCCTATGGTGTTCATAAATTCAATTTTCCGTTGTACTTATTCTGCAAAGTTAAGATAAAATTTTAATTTGTAAACGAAGTCTTTAAAAACAAAAATGAGAGTGCCGTTTTAAACGATACTCTCATTCCTTATTTTGATTTTTTGTTTAGATATTCGCTATTCTTTTTATTTCTTCCATAATAGCTTTTGCAAAGTTATCGGCTTGTTCTGCGGTTCCCGCTTCGGAATATATACGAATTATCGGTTCTGTGTTGGATTTACGCAAATGTACCCAACCTTGTGGAAAATCAATTTTTACTCCGTCAATATCGTTTACTTCATATTGTTTGTATGAACCTTTAATTACAGCCAAAACTCCATCAACGTTAATTTCGGGAGTGAGTTGTATTTTGTTTTTTGACATAAAATAATTTGGATACGAAGCGCGAAGTTCTGTCACTTTTTTACCCGATTTTGCCAAATTTGTTAAAAATAAAGCAATACCAACCAACGCATCGCGCCCGTAATGACTTGCAGGATAAATTACTCCTCCGTTTCCTTCACCGCCAATTACGGCATTTGTTTCTTTCATTTTTGCAACTACATTTACTTCGCCCACAGCGGCAGCATTGTAATCGCAATTATATTTTCGGGTAACATCGCGCAAAGCACGTGTGGAACTCAAATTAGAAACCGTATTTCCCGGTGTATGTTGCAAAACATAGTCGGAAACGGAAACCAGCGTGTATTCTTCGCCAAACATACTTCCGTCTTCACAAATCACAGCCAATCTGTCCACATCAGGGTCCACAACAAATCCCACATCAAATTTTCCGGATTTCATCGTGTTGGAAATTTCAGTTAAATGTTCAGGAAGCGGCTCCGGATTGTGCGGAAAATGTCCGTTTGGTTCGCAATAAAGTTTTTCAACGGTTTTTACTCCCAACGCCTCCAATAAAGCAGGAATAGCAATTCCGCCCACCGAATTCACACAATCAATTGCTACTTTGAAATCCGCTTTTTTAACTGCTTCAACATCCACCAAATCAAGTGCAAGTACGCTTTCAATATGTTTTTGAGTATAATCGGCAGTTGAAAGTTTTCCTAAAATATCTACTTCTGCAAAAGTATATTCATCTTTCTCGGCTAATTTCAGAATGGTTTCTCCTTCGGCTGCGTTCAGGAATTCTCCTTTTTCGTTCAATAACTTCAATGCATTCCATTGTTTTGGGTTGTGGCTGGCTGTGAGAATAATTCCTCCGGCAGCTTTTTCCATTGTTACGGCAAGTTCTGTGGTAGGAGTTGTTGCCAAACCAATATCTACTACATCCATTCCCATTCCAAGAAGTGTTCCGACCACAACTTTATTCACCATTTCACCCGATATGCGCGCATCACGACCAACTATAATTTTATTGGAATTTGTTTTTTTTGAAGATTTTATAAAAGTGGCGTAAGCCGATGTGAATTTTACAATATCAAGCGGACTTAAACCATCTCCTGCAATGCCTCCAATGGTTCCGCGAATACCTGAAATAGATTTAATAAGGGTCATATTTTAGAAATTTAGAAAAGTTGAAATTAAGAAGATAAGAAGTAAAGAAATTTGTGAAAATAAAAGCCCCTTTACAAAACTGAAAAGGGGTGGTTGGTTTCTTATGGCACTATCTTTATTTTTAAATCGTAAGCCATTGGAGTTACACTTTGCAGATAAGTAGAACTATTTAAGTTATGCGGAACAATTACTTTAGCTTCCGAGTTCTGATACTTCATATATTTAATGGCTTCTTGAAGTCCGGCTGTACTGGAAGTATAACCATAAACTATTATATTTGGAGCGGGGTAATCTATTGTACTCCAATTGTTATCCACAGTATCACTTGGATTATTGAGCGTGTATAATCTATAGCGGAAAGCAATGGTGGATTTGAGTTTTACCGTGTCGGTAGTAGTATATTCTCCGGGATTTACCAAATGAAAATATAAACCGGAGCTTGACTTGTAGTATTGGTTTTCGTTCCATTTATCAGGTTCGGGTAGGGTAGTGACCACCGTAATATTGTTTCGTTGAATATAATTTGCAATTAATGCTTGCTCTTCGTCTTGGAGTTCGCTGTAGGTTTTGGTATTACTGCAAGCGTAAAATACTATTATTAAAAGAAAAAAAGATAATATGATTGAAATTTTTCTCATTGGAGTTATTTTAGTTTCAAATTTGAGTGCAAATATCCGACAATATTGTTAAATATACAAGTTAATTTAAGTAAAGATTTGAATGAAAAATCTATTTATCAATAGTTATTTCATACATTAACGAAGTGTAAGGAGGTATATTGTCCTTTCCTTTCATTCCATAAGCCAAATACCACGGAACAATCAAACGCATTTTTTCTCCTTTTCGCATTAGTGTGAGTCCTTCTTCCAATCCGGCAGGAATTTCTTTCTTACCAAAATTGGTTTTTATTTTTTGAGATTTAATATAATCTCCTTCAAGAGAATAACATTCATAAGCGAAAGAAACACTTGAACTGTTTTTTAAGGAATCCAAAGTGGTTTCATTTTCTTTGTAATACCAAATACCGCTGGTTGTTTTGTTAAATGAAACAGTTTGACGGTTTATTATTTCTTGAATAATACTATCTTCCTTTTGTGCCAACATTTCATTCATTGTTCGTAAATTGATATTGGTAGAATCAACCTTATTTTCTTTGTTCGCGGGTGATTGTGGAGATGGTTTCACACAAGAATAGAGCAGGAACAAAATGCTTGCTATGTAAAAAATTTTTGATTTCATTTCACAATTTCAATGTTATATTTATAAAGTAATCCCGCAATTTCTGAAACTGAAAATTTGGCGTGATGAATATTGCTTGTTTCAGGATCGATAGAATAATTATAAGCCGTCTTAAAATCGGTTTTTTCTAAGTTGGTGTAATCAAAAACGGTTTCGCTTAAATCGCAATTGTCAAATAACGAATTTGTTAAATCGACTTCAGTAAAATCGGTTTCTACTAATTGACAATCTTTGAATTTTGTATTTTTAATTTTCAATTGATAAAACGATGCCTGATTCAACCGGCACTTTTCAAACTCAAACTTAATTCCGAATGTGTTACATTCATCAAAACGAACGCCAAGTAAGTTACATTCTTTGAACTTCACTTCTCTGAAAGCCGTTTTTGTGGTTCTTGCCAAACTAAAATTACAACCTGAAAATTCACAATCAATGAAAATAAAATCGTTTAAATTGGCTTGCGAAAAATCACAATTCAGAAACCGGCAGTTTTCATATTCACCTTTTTCTAACGGTTTTTCAGCGGAATTTATTTTCTCAAAGGTTTGGTTTTCGATGTAATTCATATAAGCAGGTTAATTTGTTTTTGTGGATTTCAAATTGTACAGCATTTTTTTCATAATTGGTTACAACATTTATATATCTGTGACAACGTTACGCCAATTTCAAATTTATCTCTTTTTTTACTCCCCAAAAATTCCCCCTTTAGCGGTTAGGGAGCAAGTCTTACCTTATATTCGCAATGCTGATAATATCGGCAAAAACACCTGCAGCAGTAACTCCCGCGCCCGCGCCGTATCCTTTTATTATCATCGGGAATTCATTGTAACGTTCGGTGGTTATCGATACAATGTTGTTACTTCCTTGTAAATCATAGAACGGATGTAAATTGTTTATGGCTTTTAGCCCCACGCTGCATTTTCCTTTATCCATAGTGGCTACAAAACGCCAGCGCATTCCTCCCGCATCCAACTTTTTACGTTTTTCTTCAAATTCTTTATCCAATTCGGTAATATTTTTCCAAAAATCGTCCAAACTGCCTTCAAAGTATTTTTGAGGAATAAATAAATTTTTCCCCACATCATCCTGTTCCACTCTGAAGCCAGCTTCACGAGCCAAAATAACTAATTTTCTTATCACATCTTTACCTGATAAATCAATACGCGGATCGGGTTCGGAAAATCCGGCATCTTTTGCCATTCTGATAGTTTTACTTAACGGAATTTCGCTGCTTATGGTGTTAAAAATGAAGTTTAACGTGCCCGAAACTACTGCTTCCATTTTTAAAATATGGTCGCCGCTGTTGGTTAAGTTATTCATCGTATTGATAATGGGTAATCCGGCGCCTACATTGGTTTCAAAAAGGAATTTTACACCTCGCTGGCGAGAAATATCTTTCAGTTGGGCATATTTTTCATATTCGGACGATGCTGCAATTTTATTGGCAGTAACTACCGAAATGTTTTTTTCGAGCATAGTTTGATAAAGCGCCGCAACTTCTTCACTGGCAGTACAATCTACAAATACGGAGTTAAAAATATTCATTTCCAAAATAGCATCTCGGAGTAATTTTGTAGAAGACTTTTCACCATTCGTTTTCAAATCTTCTATACAGTTTTCCAACTCAATTCCGTGTCTGTTGAGCAGCATTTTTGTGCTTGAAGCAATTCCGGCAATATTAATTTTCAAACCATTTTCAACCATTAATTTTTGTTGTTGCTTTTTAATTTGATTTATTAAATTACTTCCTACAGTTCCTACACCTACAATGAATAAATTCAACACTTTATATTCCGAAAGGAAGAATGAATCGTGGATAACATTTAACGCTTTACGCAGAACGCTTCTATCTGTAACAAAAGAAATATTGGTTTCGGAAGCACCTTGTGCACAGGCAATTACGTTGATACCGTTTCTTCCAAGAGTACCAAAAAGTTTTCCTGCAATGCCCGGCGTACGTTTCATTTTATCGCCTACAATAGCTACGGTTGCCAAATTATCTTCCGAAAAAATTTCGTGTATTTCGCCTTGCTGAATTTCATTCGTAAATTCTTTACGTAAAACTTCCACAGCCAATTTACTGTCAGCTTCGCGTACCCCGATAGAAGTTGAATTTTCGGACGATGCTTGAGAAACCATAAATACGCTGATGCCGTTTTTTGCCAATGCGCGGAAAATTCTATAATTTACCCCGATAACACCTACCATTCCAAGTCCGTGAATGGTAATAAGCGATGTGTCGTTGATAGATGAAATCCCTTTAATGGCTCTGGCATCTTCTTTTCTCACATCTTCCTTTTCACTTGAAATGTAAGTTCCTTTCGCTTCGGGATTAAAAGTGTTTTTAATTTCAACCGGAATATTTTTATGGTAAACAGGAAAAATCGTAGGGGGAAAAATTACTTTTGCTCCAAAGTTACAAAGTTCGGTAGCTTCACTAAAACTCAGCTTTTCAATCACATACGTATTACTAATAACTTTAGGATCGGCAGTCATAAAACCATCTACATCTGTCCATATCTCAAGTTTGGTAGCGTTTAATGTTGCTGCAAGAATCGCAGCTGTGTAATCCGAACCTCCTCGCCCCAAATTGGTAGTGAAACCTGTATTTACATCGGTAGAAATAAATCCGCCACAAACGGAAATTTTAGGGAGTTCAGCAAATGTTTTTTCTATTAATTTATTAGTTACCGGAAAATCAACAATGTGTTTATCAAACTGATTATAGGTTTTGATGTATTCTCTGGAATCAAAATGAACGGCGCCGTCAATTACGTTACTCACAATCAACGAAGAAATAACTTCTCCGTAGCTTACAATGGTATCGTTAATGCGTATGGAAATGTCTTTGATTAAAAAAATTCCACGAAAGATATTGGACAAGTCAGCTAAACATTCTTTTATTTCTCGAATGGCTTTTTCTTTTTTCTCAGCCGGAACCACATCTTCTACCATTTTGAAATGACGCTCGGTCATTTCTGTTAATTCCGCAAGATATTCCGGATTTCCTTCTGAAGCTAATTTTGCTGTTTTATAAAGTTGGTCGGTAACTTTTGATAAAGCTGAAACTACTACTATAACAGGTTCTTGCTGCGATTCTGCAATTTTTTTTACACTTAAAATACCTTCTACCGAACCAACGGAAGTACCGCCAAATTTGATTACTTTCATTTTCCTTTGAATGTTACGAATTTAGCGTGCAATATTAGTCATTTTTCGCCAAATAACGGCAGATTTTCTTTGCTTTTTGATAAAATGTATTGCAATATTCCAAAAAATAGCGTACTTTTGCACCACTTTTGAAATAAGTCTGGTCTCGTAGCTCAGCTGGATAGAGCAACAGCCTTCTAAGCTGTGGGTCGTGGGTTCGAATCCCGCCGGGATCACCTTAAAACAATCCTCTGTAAATCTAATTTACAGAGGATTGTTTTTTATCGGAATATTCTTATTATTTACTTTTCAGAATGATTTTTGATTTATATCCTGCACTTACTTTGTCAAATAAATCAAGTAATGATTGATATTTTTCAGCTTTCCAATAACCGTGATTTAATGTGAATTTTTGATAGATATTGATTTTATTTCCTGATATGTTAACTTTCGAACTGAAACTTCCAAAAGGACAAGTATAATTTACCGGTGAAGGCATTCCTTCTATTTCAAAATTGTCGGGAATTTCCACCAATAATGAATCTTCATTCACATAACCGTTCATTATTTCTATATCGAATATACGTTTGTTTTTCTTTAATTTTTCGTTTGATTTACGCAATGGATTTACCGGAATAAATAATCGGGTTCCGGTTTTATTTCCATAAAGAGGCGTGCTCCAATCAAATAGTACACTTATACTTGGTAAAGCCGATTTATCTTCGGTGTAAGAAACGTTGGAGATATTCGCGGTTGGCAGATTAATAAATTTTCTGGTCAAATCTATTTGTTCCGAATGTTTTAATTTCGTAAAATAGGAATAATCGTCGTATTTTTTTACATAGAAAGTATTTGTGGTTTTTACTTCGGCTTTTCCATCGGCAGACAGTTTTATTTCAGCGATATTTTTATCTACGTTTAATGAGTCCGGATAATCCGGCAAACGCACTAAATTTCCTCCATTTTCGGTTTCTACTAAAGCTTGATGTCCGGCTATTCCGTTATGAATAAAACCAAAAGGAACTTCAGGGTTGGTACATTCGAGCCAAAGTGTTTCGTCTTGTAACGGAACTTGTAGTATGATGTGGTTAAATTGATTGAAATTTGCAAAATCTGTATAAACATTTTTAAGCTCTTCAGACATTCTAATAGTGGTATAATAAGATTTTATTCCTATGCTCTGAAGCATAGCCCGAAGATAGTTTGTCAACCCTTTACAATCGCCAAACCCTACTTTACACACTTCGGCAGCCGGCATCGGCTGGTAACCTCCAATGCCTAAGGATATGTTTTGATAATGAGTGGTTTGTCCCAAATAATCATAAAGAATTTTTACTTTTTCTTTATCTGTTGACGCTCTCGCGGTTAATTCTTTTATTTTGGCTTTTGTAGCATCGGTCAATACCTGTCTCCCATTTAACAGTGAACTTTCCCATTTTCCCATTGAATTCCAATCGGTAATTTCTCCGGCTACATCATCGTAAATAAAATTTTGGGGACGCATATAAACGAGAGGTAAAAAACTGTCAGCATGAGGCATATATGGTTCATCTTCAATGGCTTTAAGATTTTTTACTTTCCAACTATATGAATCCGAATTTTTGTTTGTGCTTTTCTCAAAAGGAGCAATGTTGAAGTTTTTGGAAATAATTTTTGTGTTTTGTGGAACCACCAGCGTATAATTTGCACTTTGCACGGAAATATCTGAACTACGTTGAGGAAAAAAAGGAGGAAAACTCAAAATGCCGTTTTTGAAATCTACCGTATATTCATATACAACAGTGAAAGGATATGAAGACGGTTCGCAGGTGTAGAAATAATTTAAATCATCGCTTGCCAAATATTGTGACCATTGCGTACTTTGAACATCCGATTTTTTTATTTTACTTACCAAATTCCCCATTGCATCATAAATTTTTCCTGAAAAATCGGCTAAAGTTCTGTATTTATCTCCGGGGTAATGAAAATTAGCATACGATTTTCCCCGTTCTTTAAGTACCGTAATAACTTCTTTTTCAGTATAAGTTCCTTTTTTAAGTGTTTCGTATTCAAACTTAATATCGTTTTCGCGTACAACGGCAAAAGCATTTTTAGTTAATGAGTCGGGAATAAGCAAAACATTATAAAGCAATTCAACTTCTTTGCAAAACACAGATAAAGAGGTGATTATAAATATCGAAAATATGAATGTTCTTTTCATACTCAACGTGCTTTAAAGTTTTTTCAAAACAATCATTTCATTGTTTTTGGTCGCCACTTGTCCCCAAAAATCACGTATCATCGGATAATCCGTAGTGGGATATAAAATTTGGTTTAATTCAAATTTATAATTGATTTGTATCATATTTCCCACTTGTCCTATCATATACGTACATTTTCCCTGGTTATCGTTTAGTAAAATCCGGGATGATTTTGGCAATTCCGAAACGGCATAATCTTCCGGTATTTGAATATTGGCATAGTAATTATAAACCTCAGGATAAGGGAATTCAATGGGAAGTTTTCTATCGGATTGAGTAAATTTATTTTCACTTATGTGTGTAAATAACATAGGATTCAAGTAAATAAAATCTCCATTTATTTCAAAATCTTTTGTGAATACCATACGTTCTTGAGATGTGTTGGATAATAAGTCTATTCCGGTTATTTGTAAACTGTCAATTTTCAGATTGTTTTTGGTTTCAAATTTTTCAATGTAATCGGCTGAATCTTTTGCGCTTTTGTAAGTGTTTTTATAATAGTATGATTCCAAGTTACTAAATGTGCGGTTCATATCCGCTTGTAGTTTACCCTCGGGGGTTAATTTTGCATTGATGTAAACTGTTTTCATGTTTTTTGTAAGCGAAGTTAAATTTACCCATTTTTCGCTTACATTTGCATCCATCACATAACCTCTGTCCACTAAAAGTTCTACAGGGAGCATATTTATTCCTCCATATTTAGAAGAACCGTCTAAATAAACGTTTTTACCTTCTGAAGTTTGTACTCCAACCAAATATGTACTTAATTTATCGATGGAGGGATAAGTATAAGGTAATCTTCCGTATGAACGCTGGCTTATTAATATCGGATAGGCGTTAAATCCGGCATCTTTTAAAGCTCTGATAAGGAGTGAATTGATTTGCGCGTTTGTTCCTGTTCCTTTCTTAACAGCATCTTTTGGCTCATTGTCCCAAAAAGCGTAATTATCGTTCCATTTTACGTTTTTCTTAATAAATGCGTATATGGTTTCAATTTTGTCCATTTCATTGGTTTTGTCAGCTAATAATGTTTTTAGCTCATCTTTATATGGACTTGATTTATTGATGTTGGACACGAAATCCGTTTTTTCTTTCAGTGTTTTTTCAATATTTTCCCACGTGCTGGTATAAGGTCTGTAAAAGTCGCGAGGGAAGTTTGTGCCGTTTAATTCAAATGTTACTGCCGACCTGAAATCATCTTTATCCCAAACATACGGTTCATCTTTTAAAGCCGGAACATCTGTCATACTGTACGTCATATCTTTACAGGTACAAGATACGGTATAAATTTGTCCATCGTCAATTATACTAAAATTCTGGGTTCCATCTTTTTTTTCTGCATTTATTTTCTCGTATCCTCTTGTTTCCACGTTATAGATAAAATATTCCGGAATTCTTACTTCGTATTGGATGTTCATAATGGGAATATCTTCCTGCATATATTGGTCGGGAACATCGCCATAACGATCAGATATAATTTTATATTTATATTCGATAACCGAACCAACTTTAGCGTTGGGAATTGTAAATTTTTCGCGGAAGTAGTTTTTACGGATATTTTCTTCAAAGATGTATTTTTTTTCCAATTTTGATTTCACGATTTTTCCGTTTTCCAAGTTATATGCAAAAGCTTCTAATCCTACAATTTGATCTCGATATTGATTGTTTTCTTCATAATATGGAATAACTATCGTGGCTTCGTCTGTTCCTTCTTGTTTGAGAATTTTTATTTTTTTTCTTATTTCCGTAATTGTCTTGAAACCATTACTATAGTCGTAATAGGTACTACCAAAATTGTAAATAACAACAGCCACAGCACTTGTGTCTTTGTCGTAAGTTTTCATTTTTAGCTCATCATTGGTAACATTGCCGTATTTCAAACTGAAATTCTGAGAAACTCCCTTGGATATAAAAGCAATAAATAGGAAGGTTAATAAAAATGTTTTTTTCATAACAGTATTTTTTAAGATTATACATTCTACCGGTACCATTAATACATCAATAGATAGTCACAAAGTTAAAAATTATTTTTAATATTATTTGCATTTCCACATAAAAATTTAATTAAAAAATTTAAGTTAAATAAAGATTATGTATATAGTATTATGTGGATTTATTTGCGCATAATAGATTTTGCAAGCTTTCGATGTTTATTATTTGAGACTTTATTGCGTAAATAATTCAATTTAAAAGTTCCGGAATTCACAAAACCCGGTGCATGTACGTTTTGTAACGTTACGTTTTTCATTTTACCTGGTACATGTACGTTTTGTAACGTTACGTTTTTCATTTTACCCGGTACATGTACGTTTNGTTACGTTTTTCATTTTACCTGGTACATGTACGTTTTGTAACGTTACGTTTTTCATTTTACCCGGTGCATGTACGTTTTGTAACGTTACGTTTTTTACATGACCTCGGTTTTTTCAAAAAAGTATTTTTCTGTTGTGAATGTAATACCGTATATATACTCTGCGTAAAGTTTACGTTAATTGGCGGGAACTGTGCTTTTGTTTAAGGTTTGATTGTTTGCTACAAATAACAGCGGGTTTCTGTTTCTTAAATGTGTATACAGTATATGATTCAGTTATTTAGGTACGTAGTACCGTTGTCATTTGTAGTTATCATTAATCATTGAGATTACAAGGTGTAGCACACTCGCGGTTAATCATTTAAAATAATTTAAATGGTTTTTCCGGATTATAACTGGTAATTATATATTGAGTTGCGGTGTTGAATAATATTCAGAATGAGTTGCAACGATCTACGCACCATACTATTCCGATTAAAAAAATAAATGGGCAAGTATGGAGAAAAAAGAGATAAACGCCTTTTTTATCTCTGTTTATTTTATTAAAACTCCTGTCATAGAAAGTGAACCCATCAATATCTCATCATTAAATAGAGTTAGGGAATCATTTTCTTGTTGCAAACCTAATAAGTAAAGCAGCGGAATGTAATGTTCAGCCGAATTGATAGCTAATTTAAATGCGTCGTCTTCGTTATCCAAGTGTATAAGCGATGAATGTTCACCAAGAAGGATTCTTTGTTTTATTTTATCCGAGACGATTTTAGCCCATTCGTATTGATTGGAAGCATTTCTCCAATCGACAAGGCGCAGGTTATGGATAATATTTCCGCTGCACAGAAATAAAATACCTTCCTCGCGAAACGATGAAAGTTCTTTTGCAATATGGTAATGCTGCTCGAAAGTTGCGTAACGGTCTAAACTCAATTGTACAACAGGTATGTTTGCCTGAGGATAAATATGTACGAGTACCGACCAGGTTCCGTGATCTAATCCCCAATTTGCAGGGTCTATCCCTATTTCTTTAGAATTTACGGTGTTAGCGATTTTTTTTGCCAAGTCGGGATTTCCTTTCGCCGGATATTGCATTTGGTAAAGTTCGCTGGGAAAACCTCCAAAATCATGGATTGTTTTTGGGTGTTCCATCCCGGTTACAAATGTGCCGTTTGTTTCCCAATGCGCTGAAATACTCACAATGGCTTTTGGTACAGGCAATATTGCGCCTAAATTTTTCCACGTTTTTGTAAATTGGTTTTCTTCAATGGCGTTCATCGGGCTTCCGTGTCCTACAAACAGAGCCGGCATTCTTTTTTCATTCATTTTTGTTAAATTATAAACATAATCCCTGCCTAAGTTTTAATTTTTGCAGGGATTATTAAAATGTCCATAATTGAGTGTTTTTTTTACAATACCAATGAAGGGGGGCTAAATGTACGTGTGCTTAATTCATTATCTAACAGATACAAACTTTTAGGATCGCTGCCGAATAAATCAAAACGTTTTACAAGTTCATCGGTGTTTTGTTCTTCTTCGCCTTGTTCTTTTACAAACCAGTCTAAAAATTGCATAGTACGGAAATCTTTCATAGCATACGCTTCGGCATAAATATCGTTGATGGATTTTGTGATAAAATATTCATGTTCCAACGAGGCTGTAAGAGGATGTTTAAAGTCTTTGAATTTAATATCGGGAGCGGCAATGGCTTCCAAAGTAACTTTTTCGCCGTTGTTTAACAGGTATTTCAAAAACAACATAGCATGCGCGTATTCTTCCTGTGTTTGAATGTCAAACCAGTTTCCAAAACCTTTTAAATTGTTATCATGATAATAATTTGCGATATCCAGATAAAGATAAGAAGAATAAAATTCTTTGTTGATTTGCTCNTTGAGCATTTTTACAATTTTGGGATTTAACATAATCGATTTCTCCTATATTTTAGTTGATGAATAATTCTATGAAATGATTTACTTAAATAAAACGCTTTTCTAATTTTTTTGTTTGTAAACTGATATTTTAATAAACTACAGATTATTTAAACGCTTCCATTGCTTTTGTAGGTTTTCCGTTCATCCAAGCGCTTAAGGCGTAATGACTCCAGGAACTTTCCCCTTCGGGTTCCCAATAGAAAACTCCCAATCCTTTTTCGTTTTGAACTTGGGCTGTGTATTTTATTACGGCTTTCAGCATATCGTATGTGTTTTGAGGTTTGGTATCTTCTCCTCCAACTTCTACTACCATTACTTCTTTTCCGTAACGTGAAACCATATCTTTCAGATTTGAAGCCAAATCATTGATAGATAAAGTGTAATCGGGATGCGAATCGGACAACCAATACGGATAATAACTCAAACCAATGACATCGTATTTTGCTCCGTATTTTTTTGCGTTATCGAACCACCAACGAAAGCGTTCATTATTATTTCCCTGATCGACATGAAGAATTACTTTGGTTGAAACGCTTACGGCTTTTATAGCGTCATATCCTTTGTTTAATAATTCCACAAGTTGCGGAAAGTGCGCGTCGTCCGAACCTCCATCGGGCAATAACATTCCGGGAGTAATTTCATTTCCTACTTGAACCCATTCGGGAGTTACGCCCGCGTTTTTTAAAGCCGTTATCACTTCCAGGGTATAATCATACACATCTTGTTTCAATTGGGTGAAATCGTGATTTGCCCACGCTGCGGGTTTTATTTGTTTGGCAGGATCAGCCCAACTATCGCTGTAGTGAAAATCAATCATCACGCGCATTCCCGCGTTTTTTACTCTTACCGCCATAGCAACCGTTTCATCTTTACTGCAGTGTCCGCTCCATTTATCGTCGGAAGGATTTACCCACGTGCGTAAACGGATGGAATTGATACCGTTTTCCTTTAAAATTTGAATGCAATCTTTTTCTTTTCCGGCAGCGTCATAAAATTTAAATCCCGATGCTTCCATTTGAGGCAGCCAGCTTATATCGGCGCCTTTGGCAAAATTAGCGGGAAGTTTTACCTCATCTGTAGGAGGATTTACCTGAGCAGATTTACAAGAAGAACCAATACAGCATAAAAAAGCCAATGCTAATAATTTTATTTTCATAGTTCAAAATTTTTAGTTGATTTATTGTATTTAGGAACAACCTGCGTGGTATTTTCTGTAAGACAGTATTCTACAGAATTTTCCAAACCGTTTTTCACAAGCCGTTCGTAATGTTCCGTTTGGCGAATATATGAAATTAAATCGTGTTTTGCAAGATTCCATACATCTAACGAGATTTTTACAGCATCGGAATGAAATGTAAAATTCTGAAATTTAAGCAGCTTTTCAGTCAAAGCTCCGGCAAAAAGTGTATCTTCGATACAAAATTTATTATTCCAGCCGGAACAAAGTATAGCAATATTTTTATCGGTATTTTTGCAATAATTGACCAATGTATCGATGTTTGAAAAAGCGCCGATAAGTATTTCTTCCGCATTTTTAGCCATTTCCACAGCTTGAGTTCCGTTGGTAGTGGTGAAAATAAGTTCTTTTCCTTTTATTTTTTCTTCTGTAAAGTCAAAAGGAGAGTTTCCCAAATCGGCAAAGTCCACTTTTTGTGTATTTCTTTCGGCAGCCACAAGATGCCCTTTTTCTTTCCACTGCTTTGCTTCTTCAATATCGGCAACCGTTTTTACCGACTTTAACCCGTTTTGAAAAGCGGTACAAATACTCGTAGTAGCGCGAAACACATCGGCAATAATTACAATACTGTTTTCGGTATTGTAAAAAGAGAAAAGGGCGGGAGAGAAGCAGATTTCAATTTTCATTATTCCTCGGTTTGTGGTTTGTAGTATGTGGTGCACAGCCTTTGCCAACGCTTTACAGCCACACAAAACATCCACATGTTTTTATGATACAAATGTACATGTTTTTGATATGAAATAGCTATGTATCTTAATAAAAAGTTCAGGAAAATTTCACATATACCGGTACAGAAAAATAAAAATCCGAATTATTTAACAGCTGACTTCGAAATGTAAACTAAAATTCTCGGGGTGACTTTAAGTCACCCCGAGAGTGGACGAATAGTTTTTTTGTTTTCTCGGACATTAAACTTTAATCTCTTGACATTCATTTTTACTCTCCATACATTGAATTTCAGTGTATTTATAGTAATATTTAATGTTAGTACATTCACCTTGTCCTTTCCGCATATGTTCTTTAATTGTAAAAAATAGTACACCTATTACTACGATTTACAAATCAAACCCGAAAAGGGATTTTAATTTATTTCCCATACGCGAGGACTCGTGTGGGAGAAAAGGGAATACATCTGCTATTGCCTATAACCTTAAAAAATACCTGAAATTTACCCAAAAACAGGTGCAAAGTGCAACATTAGCTGGAACTTTGCTCATTTCTTTGAAAACCTTCATCAGCAGCTTGTATAAATTGATTTTAAGCTCTCCGATTTTTTTCAACTTTCAAACCTATTTAAAAACCAAACCTCCCTAAAATAGCCTTAAAATAGGTCAGTTTTCGAGAGATTTTTATGTTTCTAAGAACTTTTAGAGGGTTGCGCAACAGTTACCGGTGTTAGCGGTTCGGTGTCTAAATTATATGTTATGAAGATAATTATTTACCCCAATTAATATTGCCATTATTATCATAAGTGAAATTATAATATTTACTTATTTCACCATTTAAGGTACTATCGTTATTTTTAGAATAGTAATAATAATAATATTCCCTAAAATTGTTTCTAGACAAAGAACGATTAAATGTTTCATCAAAAACAATTAATTTCTTTAGTGGATTTATTTTATTATCATAATCTACAAATACTTCTTTATATCTTTCAAAGCTATTTGCGTCTAATTCATATTCTTCAGTATTATAATTATAGATTTTTTTTCTGGTAACAATACTATCCAGATTGTCATAGGTATTATAATATAAATTTGATACAAAATAGATTTTATTATACACATATCCTACTTTTCTTACTAATAAATTTCCTTTATATTCAAAGTTTACTGTAATGGAATCTTCTCCAGGATATCTTTTATAGAATTGAATAGTTTTTATTATTTTATTATTTAGATAGAATATTTCTTTCTTATAAGCACTAACTTCTGAAATACTTTCATCATTACTTAGAGTTAAAATTGTAGTTTTATTATTAGCATATATTAAAGTGTCATATACATTCTCGTAAAAATACTTGTTATAAATGATGAAACCTGATGCATATAAATTTAATAAGTAACCATTTCTCTTAGAAATTTTATTGCCTTTGTATTCAAGAGTGATTTTATAATTAGATAATACATCAGTGTTTATAGACCCATGTCCAGAAAATGGATAAAAAGCAGAAGGATAAATATGAGCTGGGTTATAGTCCATATATTTGGTTAGATATTCAGTTGTATTTGAATTGTTATCAAATTCATTTTTCTCACAAGAACTAAATAGCAAGAAAAACAATATAAAAAACATCAAATTTTGATAAATACTAATTTTGTTATTTCTTTTCATAATTAAAAACTTTATTGAAAGTCTGTTTTTTTCACTGACCGCTAACGGATGCGATTGACAACTTGTGCGTCTTAGGCGTAAAGTTCCTCAAAAAAAACGGTTTTTGCAAATTTATTTTGGTAAAATTCTCGGGGTGACTTTAAGTCACCCCGAGAATGGACGAATAGTTTTTTTGTTTTCTCGGACATTAAACTTTAATCTCCCTCGTTCCCGCACGTGTCATAACGTGTAGGAAGTAAATAAACACTATATCACACAGGATAAATCCGATATATTCGGGAATGCAAAAGCAATGTGTACAGATAAGAAAAGAAATAACTACGAACTACCAATTACCAATTACTAACTACTAACTAAATTATCGCCAGTGTTTTAATTCGGTATAAAGACGTTGAATAGGTAATCCCATCACATTAAAGTAAGAGCCCTCAATACTTTCTACTCCAATGTAACCAATCCATTCTTGAATGCCGTAAGAGCCGGCTTTGTCATACGGTTTGTAGTTATCTAAATAATAGTCTATTTCGCTTTCATTAAACCGGGAAAAATGTACATCGGAAATTACGTGAAATATTTTTTGACGTTCTTTGGTAGTAATGCAAACTCCCGTTATCACCTGATGTGTTTGTCCCGAAAGTATTTGAAGCATATTTTTAGCGTCGTTTCTATCCGTTGGTTTGCTATACACTTTTCCGTTAAACCACACAATGGTATCTGCGGTGATTAATAAATCGTTTTCTTTAAGCGTAAAGGCGGTAGCTTTTTTTTGAGCTATATGCATCGGAATTTCAACTCCAACCATTTCTTTTGGAAAGTTTTCTTCTATATCAACTATCCTTATCTCGAAATCAATATCCAGTCCGCTTAATAATTCTTTGCGGCGCGGCGATTGTGAACCGAGAATGATATGATATTTTTTAATGTTATCTAGCAACTTATTTTAGAATTATGAATTACGAATTATTTCATTTGATGATGAACAGTCCAAAGAAATCAAGATGGTATGTTTTTGCCTGTAAATAATAAAACACCACGCTGTACAAAATTCCTATCAGCATAATAAATTTGGATAGGGTAGCGGTTTGTTTGAAATCGTCGGGAGTTTTTGCTCTAAAAATTAAATAGATTAATGCTGCAAATGGCAGGGCTAATCCAAAAATGATGTAGCGCAAAGTTAACGTTCCTTCAAAATGAATGTAATGATATTGGAAATGAAACAAAGCTAAAATGGAAAAAACAATCAATCCGTAGAGGAAGTATTTTGTTTTTTGAATTCCCCATTTTATAGGCATCGTACGACATTCCATTTCGCGATCGCCGTTTTCGTCCTCAATGTCTTTAATAATTTCTCGTATCCAAGTAGAGATGAAAGCAAAAAAGGCAAATCCTCCGGTCCAGCCGTAAATCACTTTTGGAATATGTGTTTGATAAAGTAAAGCGCCGTATTCTTTTCTTAAAATCGAAATTTCGAGTATTCCGACAATAAAAACCGTTAACGCAGCTAAAAAACTCACCACCAAATTTCCCCATATAAACTGACGCTTGTAACTTGCGGAATAGAACCAAAGCAATCCCGGAACAAGAATAAAAATAAAAGCGAGAGAAAAACTTTTTGTAATAAAAGCTAGCGCTAAACCGCTTACAACTCCTAAACCTGTTAGAATTTGATAGAAATGCATAGCGTTTTCTTTGGAAATTTTTTCCGTAACAATTACTTTCTCTAGTTTATTTATTCTATCAATTTTTACGTCGAAATAATCGTTAATAACGTAACCTCCGGCTGCAATAAATACCGTAGCCGCCATTAACACGTATCCAAGAATACTATCTTCGCGTGTTTCAAAACCAAAAGTCTGAAGGATGGGAAAAACTACCGTGTGTTGCATCAACCACTGAATCAGCGCTACAAAGAGCAGATTTTTCCAGCGGACAATATTAAAATAAGCAGTCATCGGAAAATTATGCGGAAAGCATTTGGTACACAAAAATATCTATCAAATCATAGTGGATAAAATCGACGGATTCTTTGATTTTCAAGAAATTTTTCACAATAAACTTTTGGGTTGGATTTAATTTTTCAAAAGTAATTTCTCCTCCTACAAAAGCGGTTGCCACAGCGTGTTTAAAGAGTTTTTTAGGGAAAGCCATTTCAAGTTCAGAATCTTGTCTCACAAGTTCAGGTTCAATTCCGCAAACATAAAGTCCGAGAGTTCTGGTGAGTAATTCTTCAAAATTATCATTGCAGAATCTTCTCATAATCGGTTGTATATCACCTAAATATATAGATCCTCCAAGAATAATTTTATCAAAAGAAAAAATGCTGAACTTTGTGTTTTTTTTCAATTTAATTAGGGTTACATCATCTTCGGGGAATTTTTCAGCTATATATTTTGCGACTTTTTCAGATGTGCCGTGTGTAGTAGTATAGATTATTGCAGTTTTCATTTTTCTGATAGTGTGTTTATTACTGAATTGGTTATCAGTGCATAAATTTCTTTTAGCTCGGGTGTGTTTTTTAATAATTTAAGATGTTTTTCTATTGTTTTATAGTCTTTTCTTATTGCAGGACCTGTCTGTGCCTGTTTCGGCGTTAAATAATTCAGTTTATCCGCCGTTTCTTTAATAAGCGGCAGTAATATTTTATAATCAAGATTGGCTTCGTCGGTAATTTTTGCCGCTAATAAATACATAAAATTAGAAAAATTACAAGCAAAAACCGCACTCAAATGAAGCAGCGCTCTTTTATCACTCGCTAAATAATAAATTTTAGATGATAAAAAACACGCAAATTGCGTAATTATTTTGTTTGTATAATCACTATTTGCTTCTAAAAATAACGGTATTTCTTTAAAATCTACTTGCTTTTCTTTCGAAAATGTTTGCAAAGGATAAATAACGCCGTAATTTTTTACCTTATTTTCAAAAATATTGATAGGAATACTTCCTGCAGTGTGTATATGAACGGCTTCGGGTATGTTTATTTTTGAAATAACTTCTTCTAAAACATTGTCTTTCAGCGCATAAATATAAATGTCGGCATTCCTTTTTATTTTTTTTAAGCTATAACAATAAGAAGCGCCTAAAAGTTCTCCTAAAGTTTTGGCAGATTTTTCAGTTTTACTATAAATTTGAAGTATTTCTATTCCATATTTTTTTAGAGATAACCCCAAATTCGTGGCTACATTTCCTGCACCAAGAAGTACGACCTTCATTTTTGATAGACTTTAAGAGTTCAGATTTCAGACCTCCGATTTTTTAATATTGTCTTCGTTATTTTGAGTTCCGGCTCCTGATGTGAATTTATTTTTTTCCCCGTTTAACTCCGAAAACAAGAATAATTCCGGCAGTAATAAGTAAAAGAGGCCAAGCATATTCCGAAATATTTCGTGTCCAGTGAATAATGTTTTGCAACCTAAATAATAATCCTACAACGAGCAAAACAACTCCTATGTTTTTATTCCTGTGGAAAAGAAGAAAAATCACACCGAGAATAATCGGATAATTTTTAAAGTCGAAAATGAAATGTGAAAGGTCTGAAGGAAGAACATGCAGTTGGTTTACTAAAAATAATACTCCAAATACAAGTAAACTTACACCCCATGCCATACGGTTGTCTTTATCCATAAGTTTTCAAAAATTAGTGTTAAAATTTTTCGTAATGAATTTTGTTTGAGTCTAGTTTTTCTTCATCATGATGTGATTTTTCTTCATTTTTGTATCCTAATGCAATAATACATAAAACCGCATAATTATCGGCGATACCGAGTGTTTTTTTAACATAATTTTCAGATGTAAGCCCCGGTTCTTTTTCCCTTGCGTGTATATGCACCCAACAACTACCTAAATTTATATCTTCAGCTTCTAATTGCATCATAATGGCAGCTATGGTTGCATCTTCCACAGGGCAAGTGCTTTTATTTTTATCGATACAAATTACAATTGCAGCCGCCGCATTTGCTATTAGTTGTGAACTTGCCGGACGGCTTTCTGAAAGCTTTTGGAGAGTATCTTTATTTTCAACCACGACAAATTCACACGGTTTGCAGTTTCTGGAGGAGGGCGCCATTAAGCCCGCGGAAGTAATAAGTTTTATTTTTTCGCTTTCAATTTTTTCCGGTTTGAATTGACGAATACTGCGGCGTTTTTTTACAAGTTCAAAAAAAGACATCGGTTAATTATTTTACAGGTGTGTTTTTATATAAATATTCAATAATATTTCCCGGTTTTAGGAGTGGTTTCAACTTTTCGTAAGGAAGTGTTACTTCTGTTTGTCCCATACTGTAGGGCGCAATTTCATACGGATTAAACACATAAACAAGTCCGTCTTCCGATATATAAAAGTTTTCGTTTGGTTTTATCTGGTCAGCCCAAAAATCAAAATCATTTAAATCTGCAACCGATTCTATTTCAGCGCTTTGTTCTACAATTTGCTCTTTAATTAACTCAGTAAGTGTTTCTTTATAATCGGAAATAAACAAATCCGATTCTTTAATAATATATGCATTACGCAAATCGAAATTGTATAGCATCCTGTTTGTGTTTCCGTGTGCCCCGCCTAAATATACAAAACTCTCGTAACTGTATGAAAGTATTTTATTGTCCAGAAACATAGAAACTCCCTCAATATCAATTTCATTATTCATTTTAGGACCTCCGGTTTTCTTAACCGCTTCCTGAAAATCAGGCGTATAATCTTGTAAATAACTTTGATATAATTTACGTACATACACAGGTACAATAGAATCGACAGGTATGTGAGTGTATTGTTCGTTGAAAATTTTTGCAATAATTTGTTTCTGAATATTCTCCATTACCTCCTTATCGTGATATTTATCGGGAAGTTCTACATTGATGCTCACGCTTAATGCTCCAATACTTGTATCAGGACTTAGATAAAATTTATTGGAGTAATTAATTTCCCTCATTTGCATTTCTTCTTTTTTAATACACGATGTAAATTCTATTGAAATTAAAACTGCTGATAATGAAAGGAGTATAATTTTTTTCATAATTATATAATATTGGTTTATGATTGCAAAATTACAATATTTTTTCGTAGAAAGCATTGATTTTCTGTGAAATTTATGTCTTTTGCAAATAAAATTTAAGAGGGTAATTTATAATATTATTTAAAATAATTCAAAATAAAATCTATTATTTCAATATCTGAATTATATTTGAACCGATTTTAATTTTATGAGGAATTCATTCGTGCATACTGTCTTGAGCTTACTGCTTGCAATATTTTTCTTGTTTGCGGGAACCGGTTATAATTTAATCCATTACTGCTGTACGGGATGTAATGAAAGCGGTATGATGTCTATGTCGGGTTGTTCGTCTGCTGACAATAAAGAAGACGAAGACAGTGGATTTAATAAAACTCCGGTTTACTATGATTTTCAGATAAACGCGCAGAATTTTGCAAACCATCATAAAAACTCTTGCGAATTTAAACGTGTTTCGGTAGAAACGCCAACATTCCCGAATTTTAATATAAATAAAGTAAATATTCCTTTTTCGGTTCATTTATTCGCATATTTTGTGTCTGTGAATATTTTACCGGCTCCGGAATATGTTTTACAACCTACTCATCCTCCTAACTTTCCATTTAAATTTTCAGGAAGAGAAATCCTGGCTCAACATTCTATACTTTTGATTTAGTAGAGAAGATAATCATTTTTGTTTACTGTTGATAAATATATCGACAGCTCTCTTTATATATGATTATTTATTCTTAATTATTTCAAATGACAAGACTATTTTTTTTAATTTTAAATATTTTGATGTTTTTTACCTATGCAAACGCTCAACTGCACGGAGTGGTGAAGGACAAAACCGGAAATGTAATTCCGGGAGTAAATGTGCATTGGTATAATCAGCCTATAAGTGCGGTTACAGATATTGACGGACATTTTTCAATTCATTCCAACGATTCTGTAAATAAGCTGATTCTTAGTAATGTAGCGTACAAATCGGATACAATCACGGTAGATAATACTCAAGCTGTTACTCAAGGAATTTATGTAACATTGGATGATATTAAATCATTGAAAGAAGTGGAGGTTTCAGCACGTAGTTTAGGTGTGCTCAGAAATCATATATCTGCTTTAAATGTTGAAACGATAACTTCCAATGAGCTAAGAAAGGCTGCTTGTTGTAATCTCTCTGAAAGTTTTGAAACAAATGCTTCGGTGGATGTGGCATACGATGATGCTGTTACCGGTGCAAAGCAAATTAAACTGCTTGGGTTGTCTGGGAAATATGTTCAGATGTTAACGGAGAATATACCTAATTTACGTGGTTTATCATCAACTTACGGATTGGATTATATTCCCGGACAATGGATGGAAAGCATACAAGTGTCCAAAGGTACAGCTTCTGTAAAAAATGGTTATGAAGCCATAGTCGGTCAAATTAATGTGGAATACAAAAAACCAAAAACAGCCGAACCGTTGTTTGTTAATATTTACACTAATAATTTAGGCAGAGCGGAGACAAATGTAACCAGCGCTATAAAAGTGAATAATAATCTTTATACGGGTATTTTTCTTCATGCTTCGAATGATTTTACCAAGTTGGACGAAAATAAAGATGGGTTTATTGATATGCCTCTGGTGAGGCAATATAATGTAGCTAATCGTTGGCATTATGAAAAAGAAGGATATATAATGCAGGCGATGATAAAAGCGATATCTGAAAAACGTACCGGAGGTAGTTTGGATAAAAGTTATAAAATAGGCGTAAACACAGACCGATATGAGTTTTCTGTAAAAAATGGTTTTCTTTTTAATAATCATAAAAATGGTAAAATAAATTCTGATAATGAGTTTTATTCGAGTTTAGGTATTATTCTAAACGGTAGCGTACATAATCAAAATGCTGAATACGGCTTAAAAAACTATAATGGAAAACAGAATAATTTTTATGCAAATTTAATATATGATATGAACTATGGAAAAATGCACAAATTATCTGTAGGTACAAGTTTTAATGCCGATATTTATAAGGAAGAGATACAAACGGGAGTTTTGGAAAATTATAATCGTAATGAGTATACCCCGGGCGCTTTTGCGGAATACTCTCTATTGTATAAAAACCTGACTGCACTCGCCGGATTGCGCATTGATCATAATTCTCAATTTGGAACATTTGTTACGCCACGCCTTCATTTACGCTATGGTATTAAAGATAATACGTATCTGCGTTTGTCTGTAGGGCGCGGTTTCCGAACACCCAACATATTGGCGGAAAATAATTTCTATCTTGCCAGCAACCGGAAAATGATAATACAAAATAATCCAAACCAAGCAGAAGAGGCTTGGAATTATGGAATTACACTTCAGAATTTAATCCCGATATTAACTAAGCAATTGAGTTTAAGAACGGAGTGGTATTATACTGATTTTAAACATCAAGTAGTGGCAGATTTAGACAGCGATCCTCATCAGGTTGTTTTTTCTGATTTGAACGGGAAATCATTTTCAAGTAGTTTTCAAATTGAAGCCAACATGGAAATTTTCAGAAATTTTACGGCTACTTTAGCTCATCGCATAAACAATGTAAAAACTACGATAAACGGTTCTTTAAGGGAAAAGGCATTGACCAACCGAAGTAAGAGCTTAGTAAGTTTATCATATCTCACTAAACTAAAAAAGTGGCAATTTGATTTTACTACTCAGTTTAATGGAGGTGGAAGGTTGCCCGACCCGGATGGGACGGATCCTAAATGGGAAAAAGAATTTAAACCATACACATTAATGAATGCTCAAATAACCAAAAACTTTAAAACTTGGTCTGTATACACAGGTGTGGAAAACCTCACCGGATTTATTCAAAAAAATCCGATTATTGATGCCGGCAATCCTTTTGGTAAGGATTTTGATGCATCCATGGTTTGGGGACCTATGAACGGACAGACGTTTTACGTGGGAGTAAGATGGGCGATAGATAAAAAATATAATAATTAAAAATAATAAAATAACAAAAAATATGAAAGCAAAACATTTCTTAATATCAATTGTTTGTATGTTTGCAAGTGCATTTGCAATATATGCAACACCAAAACCGGACACAAAAAAAACAGTTAATTTAAATGTTTCAATGCAGTGTCAAAGTTGTGTAAACCGTATAGAAAAAACCATCGGATTTGAAAAAGGAGTGAAAGATATGGAAGTGAATTTAAGTAAAAAGACTGTGAAAATTACTTTTGATACACTTAAAACAAATCTTCAGACCCTTAAAACTTCAATTGAAAATCTGGGTTATAATGTGACTGAAATTAAAAATACAGACAAAAAATAACTCAATAATTAAATATCACTATTTTATTAACAATTAAAAAACAAAAGAATGAAAACAAAACAATTATTAATTGCCCTCGTAGCAATGTTTATATCAGCATCGGTAGTGAGCGCTCAAACAGCTGTTACAACTCAAAAAACAGACACGAAAACAAAAACAGAATGTGTGAAAAAAGCTGAGTGTAAGGAACATAAAGGAGATTGTAAAGAGCACAAAGGAGAATGTAAAAAGGAAGGAACTGCTTGCTGCAAAGACAAAAAAGCTGCATCACAAAGTACTACTTCTAAAGAACATAAAGGAGATTGTAAAAAAGACAATTCCGGTTGTTGTAAAAGCAAAAAAGCGGCTTAATATTATTCTTACAAGACANAAAAAACTCCGTGATAAAATATTTATCACGGAGTTTTTTATTAGGGCAACTTATGTGTTTTTATTTTACTCCTGCAATCTTTTCAAAATATTATATGCTTTATAAATGCCAAGTTCTCCTGCTTTACTTACATCTAAACTTCCTGCGTTTTTATCGTTGAGATATAAATAAGTTAATCCTCGGTTGAAATACGCTTCAGCAAAATCAGGATCAATTTCTATGGCTTTAGTATAATATTTTATGGCAGATTTATAATCTTTCAAGGTGCAAAGTACGTTGGCTTTATTATAATAAGCAAATGAAAAATCCGGATTCAGTTCTATTGTTTTATCATAATCTCGCATAATTAATTCAAAATCAATTTTATATTTATCTGTTGCCGATAAATTATTCGTAGATTTCTGTTCCGATTTTGTTTGTGTGTTATTTTGATATTCAATTAGTTTATAACGCAAATTTGCCCGCGTAAAATAAGCTGCTGAAAAATTATTTTTCAATTGAATGGTTTTATTCAAATCTTCAATAGCACTGTTAAAATCCTGAACCAAAGCAAATTCCATAGCTCTTGCAAAGTATAAGTCGAAGTTGTTTGGCTCATCGGAAATTTTAGCCGAAAGTTTGTTTATTTCTTCAAAATGTGTGTTAATCAATTCGGCAGTAAGCGCAATTTCATTATTGGTGATTTTTAAAGAGAGAGGTAATCTTTTTTCGCTATTATATTGCGAAATTGCAGGATAATAAGTGTTCGTACGTCTTATTTCATCTTCTTTCGAATAATAAGAAAGAACAAAATTCTTTTCATTTGTAACTTCCACGTAAGTATTTTGAATATTACCGCGTAATCCGCTTCCATATTTGTTCTCTATTTCTTTTGTATCGCTCAAATCTGCTGAAAATTTATCAAAAATATTTATCTCGTTATCTTGTGATTTTAACTTCTGAGCTTCTTTTGCCATTTGATTTTTAGCAATAATCGTTTGTTTTCGTTTATAATAATCTTTATTATTTTCAATCTGAAAACCAAGATAACGATATTGTTCGGCTTCCCTTTTGTGTCCGCCTTTTTTCTTTGCTTCGGCTATTCCATAGTAAGCAGGAACAAAGAATGGATATTTTTTCAAAATAACATTGAAATCTTTAATAGCCCCATTTAAATCGCCCACTTTGAGTTCCAAATACGCTTTTTGTAATCGGGCTTCGTAGTTTGTTGTATCCATTTCCACTACTTTTGAGAGATCTCCAATAGCATTATTATTGTCACCCAAATTAGCGCGTAGTAATCCTCTGTTATAATACGCCAATACATTTTTTGAATCGTATTTAATAGCATCATTATAATCGGAAAGAGCTTGTTTAAAATTGTTTTGTTGTACGTTTAATATTCCGCGATTTATATAATCACCAACAAAAGTGGATTTTCGTTTTATGGCGTTATTATAATCTTCCAGAGCTCCTTTTTCATCTTTTTTTTGCATCTTAAGTAAAGCTCGTATACTATAACCAAGCGGACTCAAAGTGTCGGATGCAATGTATTTATCAAAAGCTTCTATAGCGCTGATAGTGTCATTTTGTTCCAATTTTATTCTTCCAATTTCATAATCAATGCCTGATGTTTTGGGATCGAGTTTTCGGTAGATATTCAAATCCTGAATAGCTCCTTCATAATCCTTACTTTTTTCTTTAGATTCTATTCGGTTTGCTAAAATAGCTGCATTATTGGGACTGAATTCCAGTGCTTTGTCAAAATCTTTAATTGCTTCCGAAAACTTATTGAGTTTATTGCGTGCAAAACCACGAGCATAATATGCTTGAGGAATAAAAGGATTTATTTCAATGGCTTCCGTGCAATCTTGTTCGGCACCTATATAATCTTCCAAATTGATTTTTGCCATTCCACGAAACATATAAGGTTCCGGGAGATAAGGTTTTATTCTAATTACTTGATTAAAGTACTGAATAGATAATACATAATCTTCAAAATAAAGTGCATTCTTACCTATGGTTAAAATCCTATCCGTATTCCATTGTCCAAAGGAAAACTGAAAACCGAGTAAAAATAATATGGAAAGAAGTATCTTTTTCAACTTTAGTTAATTTATTTACTGTTTAAATCGTTTGTAGACTATTTTAATGAGTTTATTTCAAATTTCTGTTTTAATTCAATCGCATCCTCCGCTCATTCCGTATTCTGCCGGTACATCAAATTGATCATCCACAGAGTAACCCAATCTGGGGTCGGCAAGTACTTTTTTCATATACAAAGCCCAAATAGGTAAAGCCATTGCAGCTCCTTGTCCTTCAGCCATATTATCAAAATGGATAGAGCGATCTTCACCTCCAACCCAAACTCCGGAAACTAATTTAGGAGTGAATCCCATAAACCAACCGTCAGAATTGTTTTGTGTTGTCCCTGTTTTTCCTCCCATTGGCATACTAAGTCCATAGCGGGTGCGAATACGTGAGCCTGTTCCTTCGTCCACTACGCTTCGTAGCATATAAATCATTTTGTAAGCTGTTAATTCACTGAATATTTCTTGCATCATAGGTGTAAAGGTTCCGATAACGTTTCCGTTGGCATCTTCAATGCGCGTAACATAAAGCGGATCCACCCGTATTCCTTTAGAAGGGAATGCGGTATAAGCATCAACCATTTCAGCTACCGAAATTTCACATGGTCCTAATGCCAATGAAACAACAGGATCGATATATCCACGGATACCAAATGAACGCATTAATTTAACCAATGCTTCCGGTGTAAATTTACTCATCACACGCGCTGAAATCCAGTTGTTAGAATTTGCTAACCCCCAACGTAGAGTAACTTCTTCACCCATACGTGCAGTTGAACCATTTCTAGGAGTCCAAGGTCCTGAAGGAGTATTTATAGTAATCGGAGCACAAAGTTCTTCATCACAAGGCGTCATGCCTTCACTCATTGCCAATGTATATAGATATGGTTTTACGGTTGAACCAACTTGGCGTCGTCCAAGTGTTACCATATCGTATTGGAATGCAGAAAAATCAGGACCGCCTACATACGCTTTTACGTGTCCGTTGCTTGGATTAATAGACATAAAACCACATCGCAAGAAAAATTTATGATAACGAATAGAATCCAATGGTGTCATTACCGTATCAACCATTCCTTGATAAGAGAAAACCTTCATATCCGATTTTGTCTTAAATGCTTTCTGAATTTCGGATTTACTGAAACCTTCGCGCTGCATTTTGATATATCTTTCAGATTGACGCATTGCACGATTCATAATATCCTCTATTTCTTTGGTAGATAAAGCACGTGAGAACGGAGCATACGATCTGCCTCTTTTTTCTCTGAAAAATTCTTTTTGAAGCGCTTGCATATGCGCACTTACAGCTTCTTCGGCATAAGTTTGCATTCGAGAATCTATAGTGGTATAAATTTTTAATCCATCGGTATAAATATTATAAGGAGTTCCATCCGGTTTTTTATTTTTATTGCAAAAACCGTATAACGGATTATTTTCCCAAGCAAATTTATCGTCTTCGTATTTTTGCTTTTGCCAATCGGCATAATTGCTTCTTTTAGGTTCTTCTGCCATTAAAATTTGGCGAAGATATTCGCGAAAATAAGGAGCGAGTCCTTCTTTATGATTTATTCGCTGAAAATGAAGTACCAATGGAAGTTTTGATAACGATTCTTTTTGAGCTTCTGTAATGTATCCTCCTTTATACATTTGATTAAGGACTACATTTCGTCTCTCTCGTGTTTTTTCCGGACGGCGTACAGGATTGTAAAGAGTTGGATTTTTACACATTCCTATTAACGTGGCGGCTTCTTCTATTTTTAAATTATCGGCGGTAGTATTAAAATATATGCGTGCCGCTGATTTTATTCCAACCGCTTCGTAATTAAAATCAAACTGATTTAAATACATTGCTATAATCTCTTGTTTGGAATATAGTCGTTCCAATTTTACAGCAATAACCCATTCTATAGGTTTTTGAAAAGCACGACGAAAAATGCTTCCGGCTTTGGGAGAATAAAGCTGCTTGGCAAGTTGTTGAGTAATAGTACTTCCTCCTCCCGAACTGGAAGAGCCGGTCATTACTCCGAAAATAGCTCGTAATACAGCTTTGGCATCAATACCGGAATGGTCGTAAAAACGTTCGTCTTCGGTAGCAATCAGCGCATTTACAACATCTTTATCAATTTCACTAAAATTAATAGCAACTCGGTTTCCTGATTGACGATAGAATCTTCCCAGTGTTTGCATATCGGAAGAATAAATTTCTGTGGCAAAATTATTCTTCGGATTTTGAAGTTCCTCTATATCAGGCAAATATCCAATCCATCCAATGCTGATCAAAGCAAACAATAAAATTGAAGCTATTAACCCTATATTAAAAATACGCCAAAAATATTTTTTGAATGTACCGAAACGTTTTGTTGTTTGAGCCATAAGTGTGTTCTTGAAACCTAATTACTAATTATACAAAACTGATAATTGTTAAATTTATTTTTCCGAAAAATTAAAAACAGCCCAAAATTAATAAATCTTGAGCAGTTTTTTTTAATAAGTTACAAACTTTAAGAATTATGAATTCCAGAATTTACTGATAATAGAAATTGTTGAAATATTGTAATCCTATTTTATTTATAATTTCAAAAAGTAAACTAAATTTCAATCCCAAACATAAAACCATTCTCCTTTATCATTCCTCTTCCAAACGGTATGGAAAATTCCGCTATAAATTACTTTTTCTCCATTTTCTTTTATAAATTCCCAACTGTATTTTCCATACGTGTATGCGAATGTTCCGTCATCCGAAACTTCAATAAAATCAGGTTTCCATTCTGCATAAGCTTTTTTATAAACAGGCTTTGAATAGTAATGTTCAATTGCTTTTTTACCATAAATTAAAGAATCTTTTCCTCTGTTTATCACAGCATTTTCATCGGCATATTTCTCAAAAGCATACGATGCCCCGAATTTATTTAAATCGATATTAAATTGTCTTTCTCTAGTCATAATCACGGTTCTTATGCTGTCTCTACTGACTTTTGGGTTTTGTGCAAATGATTGACTGAAAAAAAATGCAATCACTATAAGATGGAAATGAGAAACAATAAGTTTTTTCATAATTTTAATGATATCGGTACAGAACTATTTTTTGAAAATGAAATATGAAAAACAAAATCCTCAATTTTTTTTTGGGAGAGCTTTATTCAATCTCCTTTGGTTTGTGAGAATATACAAACAATAAATCGCCGACGGATTCATAGCCGGTAAAAAGCGAAGTGTCGCCGTTCTTAAAACTGTTATTATCAAACCCAATCATTGTAAGTCCTGCATCTTGCGAGTACTCATTGATGAGTGTTTTCATCGTTACATTATCAGGGCGAACGATAATTTCAACATTATTTGAAGTTATCGGCATACGTCCGCTTTCCATTAATTCTTTCATTCTTGCTTTCACATCATCTTGTTCTTTTTCGCGGCAAACGTTGAATATTTTTATATTACCTTTTCTCCATTCTGGATGACCTAAAATGATAAAGCTCAATAAAATCATTAAATTGGAATTTTCGTTGGTAAAACTATTTAACCATATATGAATTCCGTTTTTATGTATAATTGGTTTGCTGCTGGAAGCTAAAATACACACATCAAATCCGCCGGCATCAACCATGCGGAAATTATCTACAATGTCTTCCAATTCGTGTGGCTCTTTTTTGTCGTACTCAAAAATAACCATATTATTTTCCATCCCGGCAATTCCGGGTATTTGTATTGATTGTGCTATAGCAGATGTAGTAGACGGGGAAATTATGGTGTCAATATATACGTGGTTTACATTTTCGATGTTATTCAAAAGTCGTTTTAATTCTTCTTTGGCTTGCGCATTGGTGCTTTTTGAAAAATACCCTTTTATAAGATGCAAATATGTACCAAAACCGTATTTATGTGAAATCCAGTTTAATAATTGAAATGCATTATTTCTTTCAAACGAATTTTTGGAAATACAAATAGCGCTTGGACGCCATTCGTAATCGGTTTCTGTATTTCGTTTTCTTTGAAGAAAAATCTGTAAATTTCTGTTGATTTGAAAAAGTGTATTTGCAAAAATGGAAGCCAATCCTTTTCTGTTTTTATGATATCTATCCATATAGATGTAAAGTAAAATCATCAGTGAAAATGCTATAAATGAGTATAATGTACTGATTTGAAACATCACCCATACAGATGCCAAAAATCCGAGCAGCGATAAAAACCATTTCGACTTAAACGAAGGACGATATGACGGAGAAGAACCAAAATGATGCAGAAACGAAATCAAACAAAGCGTACCGTACGTAACAAGGAAAAACATTGTGATAATTTGCGCTACAATATTCACATTTCCTAAAGCGACAAAAATCAGTGCAATAACACAAGTTAAAATAGAAGCATTGATAGGTTCATTGTCTTTTTTGCGTGTTTTACTCAGCCAACCGTTGACATACGGAACTGGCACCGATTTATCAGACGCAAGCGCTTGAAGAGTGCGTGGCGCTACCATAACTGACCCTAAAGCAGAAGAAAAAGTGGACGCAGCCAACCCCAATGGAACTATGTATGCCCCGAACAGAGCGATATTTGCCATAATTAGCTGATTGTTAGATAAATCATATGTTGATGCTGAGATGGATAATTTATAAGTTATAAAAAAATAAATGATAAGCCCCGTAATTGTAGCTGCTGTGGTTCCCATAGGAATGGCTTTACCGGGATTTTTTAAGTCGCCAGATAAACCCACGCCGGCTGTCATACCTGTAAAAGCTGGGAAGATGATTGAAAAAACAATAAACAATTGACTTGTATTAGTGAAAACGGAATTGGATGCAAAATGATTGGATGCATTTTCTCCTATCGGTTTACCAAGAAAAAACATAACGATGGATATAAATAACATAGCTATCACAATGTACAATGTTTTTAAACCCAAGTTAGCTCCTTTTGTAAGTACTAATGCAGATAGTATTAACATTACCGGAATACTAATAGCCTGTCTTGGGAGTTCATATCCATAATTGGTTGCAAAGTAATTGAATACGAACTGAAATGCTTCAGTAAATGCAATTATGTAAAAAGCAACACTTATAGTTTGAGAAAGATACAATGCCATACCAAGCGTTCCTCCAATATTCAGCCCGAATGAGCGTGAAATGATGAAATATTCGCCGCCTCCTTCTACGCGTTTATTTGTAGCTAATTCCGAAATAGCAAATGCGGTAGGGATAGTTACTAAATGTCCTATGATAATAAGTAAAAATGTTCCCCACATTCCAACCGTACCTACAGCATAACCAAATCTTAAGAAAAGAATGGCTCCTAAAATAGTAGAAATCGCTGTAAAAAATACTGCTGAAGTTCCAAATTTTCTGGTTTCATTCATAATTATTCATATTTTATTACTCTCAAAGTTACTGTTTTTTTTAATAATGACAAATTTGCATAGTCTTAAAAACATTTTTCGTCCTTGAAAGTTATTTAATTAAACAAGAAATACAAAAAATGAAAACAATTAAAATAGTTGTCCTTGGTTTAGGCGGAGTTGGTGGTTATTATGGCGGAAAATTAGCGAAAAAATATGAAGACAGTAAAAATGTTCATATTTATTTTATTGCGCGAGGCGAACATTTAAAAACTATTCAACAAAAAGGTATTCACATTATTACCGATGAAGAAGATTTTTTTGCAAAACCGGAATTGGTTACCAATAATCCTCAGGAAATAGGAGAATGTGATTATGTAATTATTGCCACGAAAAGTTATGACTTGAAATCTTCAATTGAAAAGATAAACCCTTGTATTGGGAAAAATACGGTTGTTTTGCCTTTGTTAAATGGTGGGAATATCTCTGAAAAGATAAAAACACTGCTTCCTGAAAGTACTGTTTGGAGCGGGCTTTCGTACATTGTAAGCCGTAAAACAGCTCCGGGTGAAATACGTACATCAGGGAGTATTAATAAAATGATATTTGGCTGTGAATGTGCCGATGAAGAACGATTAAGAAATTTTGAAAAATTGATGCGTGATGCAGATATAGACGCTGAGTGGTCTAAGAATGTANGNGAAAGCGTNTGGAANAAATTTTATTTTATTTCGGTTACNGCATCACTAACNTCGTATTTCAACGTAAGTTTTAATGATNTGTCAAAAAAACCGGANATACAAAATTTTGCAGTNAANTTNTCACGGGAATTTTTATCGGTNGCGGAAAAAGAAGGTATTTATTTTGGCGAAAATGCTGTNGACGAAGTTNTNAAACGCTCTCAAATATTACCTNCNGGCAGTACAACTTCTATGCACAGCGATTTTCTCCAAGGCGGCGAAACTGAAGTGGAAACTTTGACGGGCGAAATTGTACGNTTGGCNCATAAACATAAATTATCGGTTCCANTGTATGAAAAAGTGTATGAAGAATTNAAAAAGAGGAACAAAAGTCAATAANATATNTTNTNGTTTTAATTNNNTGAAAATAAGNNATATATANNTTAATTNNAAATAAACATATCNTTTTGTCGAGGGTATGTTTATTTTTTTTNNNGTNATGGCTCATTTTTTCTTCCATATTTTTGAACAAAAATAAAACCATGAAAAAAGAAATTGTTATAGTATCGGCAGCTCGTACTCCCATTGGTAATTTTAACGGCGCNTTATCGTCATTTTCNGCTATAGATTTGGGNGTAATTGCAGCAACAGAAGCCATCCGCCGTGCNGGGATTGACCCGAAAGAAATCAATGAAACCATTGTAGGAAATATTCTTTCCGCAGGATTAGGACAAAATCTTGCGCGCCAAATTAGTGTAAAATCAGGAGCGCCAATTACAACTCCGGCGATGACAATTAATATTCTTTGCGGTTCGGGATTACGAGCGGTTTCTTTAGCCGCGCAAATGATACAAACCGGAGATTCGGAAGTGGTTCTTGCCGGTGGTACTGAAAGTATGACCAATGCTCCATATTTGTTGATGCAAGGTAGAAACGGATATAAAATGGGGCACGGACAAATAATAGACAGTATGATAAAGGACGCATTGACAGACGTTTTTAATGATTACCATATGGGAATGACCGCCGAAAATATCGCCGAGAAATGGCAAATTTCACGCCGAGAGCAAGATGAATTTTCGGTTTTGAGCCAAAATAAATGTGAAGCGGCACAAGCTCAGGGAAAATTTAAAGATGAAATAATTCCTGTTTCCATTCCACAAAAAAAAGGAGAAGCTTTGATTTTTGATACNGATGAATTTCCAAGAAAAGGTGTGAAATTAGAACATTTGGAAAAGATAAAACCTGCTTTTAAAAAAGAAGGAACAGTAACAGCCGGAAATGCATCGGGAATTAATGATGGTGCTGCAATGCTTATTATAATGTCNGCTGATAAAGCTAAACAATTAGGATTGAAACCTCTTGCAAAAATAAAATCGCACGCCACTGTTGCGCTCGAGCCGGAAATTATGGGTTACGGACCTGTTCCTGCCACGCAGAAAGCGCTTAAGAATGCGGGAATGTCTATTTCTGATATTCAATTGATTGAAGCAAACGAAGCATTTGCCGCGCAAGCAATAGCCGTAACGCGCGATTTGAATCTCAATCCTGCAATAGTCAATGTAAATGGAGGTGCAATTGCGCTGGGACATCCCGTGGGAGCTTCGGGCACACGAATTCTAACAACGTTAATTTATGAAATGAAACGAAGAAATTCAGAAAACGGTTTGGCAACACTTTGCATCGGTGGTGGTCAAGGAACGGCTTTAATAATTGAAAATATTTAAATAATTAACTTAAAAAATATCTAACCAATGAAAAAACTTGAAAATAAAATTGCCATTATTACAGGTGGCGCTGACGGTATTGGAAAAGCTACTGTCGAAAAATTTGCTTCAGAAGGAGCTGTTGTCATCGTATGGGATTTGAATGAGGAAAAAGGGAATGAAACTGTGGAATCAATCAGTAAAAACGGCGGAAAAGCTGAATTTATGAAAGTAAATACAGCTGTTTTTGCCGAAGTAGAGGAGGCTACTAAAAAAACAGTTGAAAAGCATGGAACTTTGGATATTATTATAAACAATGCCGGAATTACACGCGATGCTTCTATTAAAAAAATGACATCTGAACTTTGGCAACAAGTAATTGACGTAAATCTTACGGGAGTTTTCAATTGTTGCAAATGTGCTTCGGATGTGATGGTTGAAAAAGGATATGGACGCATTATCAACGCTTCATCCGTTGTAGCTTTGTATGGAAATTTCGGTCAAACAAATTATGTTGCAACAAAGGCGGGATTAATTGGCATGACCAAAACATTAGCTAAAGAATTAGGACGAAAGGGAATTACAGTAAATGCTGTTGCGCCCGGTTTTATTGCGACTGAAATGGTAAAAAAAATGCCATCGGAAGTATTGAAATCAATGGAAGAAAAAGTTCCTGTAAAACGCCTTGGTTTGCCTGAAGAAATTGCTTCTGCGTATCTTTTCCTCGCCAGTGATGATGCTGCTTATATCAATGGCGCAGTATTAAGCGTAGATGGCGGTATAACTATCTAATCTTAATTAATATGGCAACAAAAGAACAAGTGCTCGGTGCAGCTATTTTATTTGCATTGTACGGAATAATTATTCTATACTTTGTAATTAAAGGTTCACGCGGTACTAAAAATATTAACGATTATGCCGTAGGAAGTTTTACGTTTTCTCCTGTATTTGTTGCGCTTTCGCTTGCAGCAGCAATGACAAGCGCTGCTACTTTTGTGATTAATCCGGGCTTGGTGGCAACCTATGGAGTGAGCGGTTATTTTTCTTTCGGTATTGTTTTTCCTATCGCTTCTTTAACTTCGTTAGTAATTCTTACCAAAAGTTTCCGAAAATTTGGTCAATCTGTTAATGCTCTTTCTCTTTCGAGTTGGATTGGGAAAAAATACGATAGTAAAAGTTATGCTCTTTTCGTGGCTTTTCTCACGGTGCTTTTAATCGCTTTTGTTGTACTTATTTTAGTGGCTTTGACAAAAGTTATATCACAAGCATTAAATGCGAATCAAATTTTAGTTCTTGCAATTATCATTGCGTTTACATTCGGTTATATGATGTTCGGAGGAGCAAATTCAATGGTTTATACTAACGTAATTCAGGCAAGTATAATGGTTTTAGTTGCTTTGATTTTGATAGGATCCGGTATTCAGTTTTTAAAAGATGGAGTAGGAGGTTTTTTTGAGAAATTAGGAGCGATTGACCCCAATCTTGTAGCTGTAACCAATACTAAAAGTCCTCTTTTCCGTGACTTTTTTGAAATCATTTTAGCGCAAATTATTGTAGGCGCCGCCGTTGTTTGTCAACCGCACATTATTACCAAATCACTTTTACTGAAAAAAGAAAACGATGTAAATAAATTTTTAGTAGTAACGGTAATTGTTCAAATGCTCTTTTTTACCGTAGTTGTAGCCGGACTTTTTGCACGACTTAAATTTCCCGATTTGATGCAGAACGGAAAAGCTTTAAATGTAGACAGCATCATACCCGCGTATGTTATTTCAGTTTTTTCAGGTGGATTTGGTGCGCTGTTGGTTGGTTTGTTGGTTATTTTAGGATTAATCAGCGCGGGTTTTTCCACTATAGAAGGATTAATTCAATCGCTGAGCACTACCATTACTACCGATATTATTAAACCACTTTTTGGAAGAAATATTACGAATGAAAAAAAATATGTCAACATTAATCGAATAGTAATTATTGTATTAGCAATAGTCTCATTTTTTGTGGCGCGGGATCAGATTCTCCATCCTAAATTAAGTGTGGCAATTTTTGCTCAAAATGGAGTTTACGCTTATTTTTCTATTCTTTTTGTTCCAATTATTTTTGGAATATTTTTAAAAGGAGTAAAAATTAAAGCAGCCTTGTCAGGTTCGTTAACTGCATTAGTGGTATATTATACCGTGTATTATGTTTTTCCTGCAATGATGAAAACAGGAACTGATTTCGGACATTTCAATTTGTATTTTGCCGATAAAGTTCAAAATCCGGCAATAGCAGCAGCGATAGCAATTATACTTTCATTAATTGTAGGATTTATTGTACATTTGACTAATAAAAAGCAAACTGAAAGCGTTCAACAGTAGGCAAATTTGTATTGGTATTGAAATCTAAATATCTATAAATGAAAACACTTGAAGAAATTTATAAAAATAAACTTATTCCGCTCTGGAAAGTGGCGGATTTATTAAAAAGCGATATTGATGTAATTGTAGCTCAATGCGCTTCGGAACCACAAGGTTGTATGTCGCATTTTCATTTGGCAAAAGATAAAGCTCGTGACGTAAAAGTGTTTTCGGTATTAACATTGAAGCCTTACGATTTTTATATGAAACCTGAAATGAAAGGACATTTTGAACTTTGCAGTTGGTTTCACGCACCCGGTTCACGTAAAGCATTAAAAGAAAAAACAGGAACGGTAACTTATGTTCCTAATATGCTTCACCGCGCAGCTTCCGACCGTATGAAAGTACGTCGTCCCTATATGTTTGTAGGTACTTGTACACCACCCGACGAAAAAGGTTTTGTTTCACTTTCACTCGGTATTACTTATGAAAAAGATATCTTGGAGGCGGCTGAAATCACTGTTTTAGAAGTGAATGATCAACTTCCGAGAACCTTTGGAGATACTCAAGTGCATATTTCGGATGTTACTTATTTTACGGAATATTCCCAACTTCCACCTACACTACCCGAACCTGTACCGGACGAAACAGCCATGTCAATCGGGAAAAATATTGCTAATTTAATTGAAGATGGCTCAACAATTCAATTGGGCATTGGTGAAATTCCCAATGCGGCTGCTTTGATGTTGAAAGATAAAAAAGATTTGGGAGTTCATACGGAAATGATGGTTGACAGTATGATGGAATTATATGAAATGGGAGTTATTACCAATAAACAGAAAAGCATTCATAAAGGAAAATTTATCTGCACTTTTGCTATGGGAAGTGAGAAATTGTATAAATGGTTAGACAATAATCAAGCAGTGGAATTTCTTCGTGGAAGTTATGTGAATGATCCTTGTTTAATTCGTCAAAATTCTAAAATGGTTTCGATAAACACATGTATAATGGTCGACTTTACAGGTCAGGTAGCAAGTGAAAGTATGGGAATCGAACAGTATTCAGGTACGGGCGGACAAAGCGATACCGCTGTAGGAGCTACAGAAGGATTGGATGGAAAAGGAAAATCCATTATAGCTTGTAGGTCTACAGCGAAAAACGGAACAATTTCTACTATTGTGCCTGTATTGCCTGCTGGAACAGGAGTTACATTACACAGAAGTAATACCGATTATGTTGTTACTGAACACGGGAGCGTACGTTTGACCGGATTAACTGTAAGGGAACGTACAGAGGCGCTGATATCTATCGCTCATCCTGATTTTAGGGAAGAATTGAAAAAACAGGCGCAAGAAATGGGATATATTGATTGAAAAATTCAAGTGTCAATATACCCAATTTATTATAAATCATTCAATTAATAAACGAATATGTTACCGATAAAAATATTAAGTACGTCAATTTATGTACCGGGAGAACCAATTGATAATATGGAACTCAAGAAATTAACAGGAATTGAATTTGACGCAGCTAAAATAGAGAATAAAATAGGGATAAAACAACGTCATATCGCTCGTTTACGTGGATTACAAGAAACTACAGCTGACTTTGTTACCAAAGCCGCCGAGCAAGTCATTCAAAATGCGGGGATTACACCTGACGAGATTGGATTAATAATTGTTGCAACAGATACTCCGGAATACATTACGCCCGCCACAGCTATTTTATTACAGGGAAGAATTCAAGGCGGCGAAAAATGGAGTATGGCATTTGACGTTGCAGCTTCATGTGCCAGCTTTACAATGGCTTTTGACACGGCTTCTCGTATTTTATCAACCAACCCGAAAATAAAATATGCTCTTATTACGGGTGTATATAATATGCCTGCTTTTATTCGCGAGGGAGATGCTTTCAGTTATCCTATTTTTGCCGATGGAGCCGCTTCATTTATCTTAACAAAAGATGAAAATTCTTCTTCAATATACATTGGAAACCAGATGCTTACCGATGGAACTCAATTTGATTACATAGGAATTTATGCGGGTGGAAGTAAAATGCCAGTAACTAAAGATATTTTGGATGAAAAGAAAAACGGATTGTTAAGTTTAAAACCACTTCCGGGGGATAGAAACGTACGACTCTGGCCTATAGTTGTAGAAAAATTATTGAAAGAATATGATACAAAAGCAGATGAAATCGATCATTATATTTTTACACAAATTAATAAATCTGTGATACAAAAAGTAATGGAAGAACTCAAACAACCGGAAGAAAAGGCGATGTTTGTAATGGATAAATATGGCTATACCGGTTCAGCTTGTGTTCCTATGGCATTTCATGAAGGAGTGAAATCTGGGAAAATAAAAAGAGGAGACAAGGTGCTTTTTATGGCTTCAGGTGCGGGATTATCGGTTGGAAGTAATTTAATTATTTATTGAATAAGTATAATATGGTTAATGTAGGAATAGTGGGAACAGGAATTTATATTCCGGGAAAAAGAATGACTGCTGCTGAAATTTCTGAAGCTACTAAAGGAGTTTGGAGTGAAAATGCGGTAATTGAAAAATTGGGAATTGTAGAAAAACCCATTCCGGGCAAAGAAGACGGAACGCAGCAGATGGGTGTAAATGCGGCTTTGGATTGTTTGAAAAATACCGGAATAAACCCGCTGGAAATTGATTTAATCCTCTGTATTGGCGAGGAATGGAAAGAATATCCGTTGACAACTTCAGGAATTTATATTCAGGAAAAAATAGGAGCGGATAATGCGTGGGCAATTGATATTCAACAACGTTGCAATTCAACCATTGCAGCTATGAAAATTGCCAAAGATATGATGATTGCTGATGAAGAAATTAAAACAGTGATGATTGTCGGCGGATATAGGAACGGAGATTTCATCGATTTTGAGGATAGTTCCGTTTCGTTTATGTTCAATCTTTCAGCAGGCGCGGGTGCCATGATTTTAAAACGTAATTATGGCAAAAATCTGATTCTTGGAACTCATATAATAACAGACGGAACTTTGGCGCGTGACGCAGGCGTTTTGTACGGTGGAACTGAAAATCCAATTACTTGTGAAAACGCAAATGTGGCATATAAATCTTTAAAAGTTTTTGATGAGAAGCACATGAAGGACCGTTTGAATGAAGTCTCTATGAAAAACTGGTTTCATTGCATTGATAAAGCATTTGAAAAATCGGAAGTTTTAAAAAGTGAATTGGGGTTTTTGTGTTGTTTGCATTTTAAACGTAGTATGTACGATTTTATGCTCGCAGAACTTGGTTTAACCACAGAACAAAGTATTTATTTAGAACAATATGGACACATTGGACAGATTGATCCTATTTTAGTTTTACATTTAGCTCAACAAAAAGGATTATTAAAGGAAGGAACTGTAATTTCGATGATTGCCGCAGGGATTGGTTACGCCTGGGGAGCAAATGTAATAAAATGGGGATAAATATCGGTCAATAGATATTTTAAAATAGATAAATACTAATAAATCAATAATATATGTGTTAAAAATATAGATAAGCATATAAAGTCAATGCTCATATTTATTTTTTATTTTAAATAATCAAAAAACGAATTATCAATTTTGTAATAACAATTTAAATTTTAATTAATCATGAAAAAACTATTTTTTATTTCAATTTTAGTTGCACTCATTTTTGCTTCCTGTACCGATGACGTAGAAGTTACCGGTGTACAACTTGACAAAGCAACTTTATCTGTAAATGCAGGAGATTCAGCAATTCTTATCGCAAATGCTGTTCCTTCGGGAGCAAAAGGCACAGTTGTATGGTCTTCATCCGATACTCAAATTGCGACTGTTTCAGGCGGTGTTGTAAAGGGCATCAAAGAGGGAACAGCCAATATTGTAGCTACAATTGGTACATACACTGCAACATGTGTTGTAACTGTAAATCCAAAACCATATAATGCATCGACAGATGGTATTGTTGGAAGTTGGATTTCAAAAGACGAAAATGTATCGGTTTTATTGAAAACTTATTTTGCAATAGACTCTATTACCGCCAAATTTAAAAGTGATAATACATATTTAGTTGAATCCTATTCATCAGGAGCAAAAACTACGTATGTAGGTACTTATGTTCAAACAAAACCTACCTCGGGAACAATTTGGACAATCGTTTTAAATCAATCAAGTCCAACTGCGGTTAAAAGTGAAGGAATTTTTGAGGTTACAGGGACAACTCCTAATTTTACAATGAAATATGAGGTGGCTCAAACCGAACCTAATATTGGAGCAACGCCTCCGACTACTGAAGCTGGTTTTGGTAGTACTAATGGAGGAGCCTTATCAACTTGGAATGTGCAGACATTTGTAAGAACAGGAAACTAAATAATTTTATTTGAAAATCGGGATGTAATTTTTTATATCCTGATTTCTATTTTCAAAATAAAGATCTATTTATGAAAAAACTAGTAGGATTTTTAATCTTAATCATTGTTTTCTATTGTTCTGCCTATTCTCAATTGCCTTCAAATCAGTATTTTACGAAGGAGATTCCTGAAAAAGCAAATAAAGAATTTCAATTTATAGGTTATTACATTAATCAAGGAGTTATGTCTAACATATATCCGAAAAATGATTTTCTCAAAGGACAAGTTGTCGGGCGTTTGTTTGGAGGAAATACGACAGTCACTTCAAATGAATATACGAGTAAATATGTGGAACAGCGTTTAATTCCTTTCTTTATTTACACGCCTCATTTGTTTAATGGTAAAGCAACATTGAGAGCTTCATTTGAGTTAGACTGGACGTGGGGAGATGCTGCTTATGGCGTGGGTGGAAATTTTGGAGGTGCATTCTCGGCAGATCAGGTAAATTTGCAGACTCAGAATTTGGAACTTGAGCTAAATCCTTCAAAAGGGTATTATATCAATTTAGGACTTCAACGTATTTTTGATACGCCTTATAATCCGTACAAAACAATGTTTGATAAAATGACCACTACAGGTTATCGTTTGGCATATTTTGGAACAGATGGAGTTGGAGTTTCTGCTCGTAAAGATTGGGATTTTGCACGTGTTAAAGCCGGATATTATAAGTTGTATGAAAATTATATCCAATTAGATGATGATGTCTCACTCTTTGAATTGACCGGAGAAAAAGATATCACACGCACATGGAAATGGGGTGGTTCTGCTTATTATTTAAGAGATAGAGCTTCAGGAGCCGGCGGAGTTTCAATTTTAAGCCAAGGACTAAATAGCTTGCTCGCAACACATAATGGAATGTATAAGTTTGGATTTGGTGATGTGAAATACAGAGCTGATATTGGTTGGATTGGAACTTTTTTTAGTAGAAATGCAGAGCAATATATTGATCCTTGGACTGTAAGCGGTTTTGTAAACTTTAATATAGGAAAAGCGGATACGCTCAAAAATAAACAAGTCTCGGACAAAGAATGGATAAAAGCTACTGATATTTTTGGTTACGCAGCTAATTTAAGAACATCATATCGTTATGGACAAACTCCGAATGATAATATAACTTTGGATATTCTTTATTCCTCCGGAGATAAAAATGGAATTACAGACGGGAAATACAATGGAGTAATCACCGGAAATCAATGGGGTGCCCCTGGAGCTATCTTCATTAGTTCGGGAGCTTATTTACTAATGCCCCATGGAAATGTAATAAATCGTTATACACCGGCTGTTATGGATATCTCCAATATTGGTTATGGAATGTCTGCTGCCACCCTGAATTTTTCACACGGCATTATTCCCAACAAACTAAACGCAAAAATTGGAACCGCCGCTGCATTAAGTAATGTTCAACCTGCTGGTGGTGGAAAACTTATTGGAACGGAGTTCAATGGGAATATACAATATAATTTTGGTCCATATATGAGTTTAGAGCTGCATGGAGCTTATTTGATGCTGGGTGATTTTTATGATAGTAGAGATTGGTCTTACGGAAGCGCTGTGAATGGTGGTATTGACGGACGTCCAGAAAATCCGTGGACAGCATTTTTAGTATTTAAATGGTTGATGTTCTAACTGAAATGAAAGGGAAAATTAAAATGAAAAAAAACATATTTAATTTATTGATAATTATGGTGTTAATCTCCGGATGCTCTACTCCTTATCAAGCAGCAAAAGGAATAAAATCATTTAACGAATTGCAATATAAGTATCCTGTTAATAAAGTACATTTACCTCAAAGCGGATACGATATTGCTTATACCGATATGGGAAGCGGTGATAAAACCGTAATAATGATACACGGTTTGGGAAGTTATTTGCGCGCTTGGGAAAGAAATATGGAAGAAGTAAGTAAAACAGCGAGGGTGATAGCTATAGATTTGCCCGGTTATGGAAAATCAAGCAAGGAACCTCACGATGGCGCTATGATTTTTTATGCTGAAATAATAAAAGAATTTGTTAAACAATTAGAGCTAAAAAATATAGTGATTGTTGGGCACTCTATGGGTGGACAAATTGCAATGACTACCGCACTTCAATATCCGGATATGGTAAAAGGTCTAATCTTGGTAGATCCTGCCGGATTTGAACGTTTTACAAAAGGACAAAAACAATGGTTCAGGGATGTTATGACCTTTGATGGCGTTCGTTTAACTACTGCCGATGCCATTCAAAATAATCTCGTTACTAATTTTTATCGCATGCCAAAGGATGCGGACTTTATGATTACGGATCGTTTAGCAATGCGTAGCGCTGAGGATTTTTCAGCTTATTGTTATGCTGTGGTACAATCTGTGAATGGAATGGTGGATTATCCGGTAATAGATTATTTGCAGGATATAAAGATTCCGACTTTGATATTTTTTGGTGAGAATGATAATCTTATACCAAATCGTTTCTTAAATCCGGGATTCACAAAAAATATAGCCCAATATGGTGCATCGAAAATTAAAAACAGCAAATTGATTATGGTTCCTAAAACGGGGCATTTTATGATGTTTGAAAAACCTCAAGTATTCAATAGTGAAACAACTGCTTTTTTGAAGTCTATGAAATAATTAGAATAGAAATTTGCGTGCGAAAATGCTCAAAAATTAAAAGAGAACGTTGAATTTTATTTCAGTGTTCTCTTTTTTTGTATTTTTACATTCTTATTCAAATTATTTTTATGCGTACGAGATTAAATATATTTTCAGAGTTTGCAAATTCGTTGTTTTCTCATGAACTTGAGTATTTGCTTTCTGTTCAAAATTTTTCCAAATCATTAAATTTGAACATTCTAAATCAAATATATAAAAACAATACATCGGTAAAAACACCTAAACCTTTTGATACATCTGTAGATAAACGGACGTATTCCTATATGAAAAATTGGATCACGGAAACACTTTTGAAGATTGATGTGGATCATTTTTTTGAATGGTTAATTTCAACCGAAAAAAAAATTCTTACAGACGTAATTGTGCCCACCGATGAGAGTGAAATTTTAGGAAATATGCATCAGATGACCTCTGTTAATTATAATTTTATCCGTTTTTATGAATTAATACTTTATTACAGAGATTATTTGATGGTCCGAAGCAGAACAAAGTACATAAGAGTGGTAATGGAATTTCTCGAAAAAAACAGGGAACATTATTTCTTTCTTAAAGAAATTAATAATGAATTAGATACAATTACAGCGCAAATTGTAAAAAAAACAGACCTTTCAGTCACCGAACAAAACGAAGCTGAGCAGTTTCTATCTCACACGTATTATAATGAAACTTTAGATGGTTATACTCGCTATCGCGCGGTAGTGCGTCTAACTATTTTTTATTACAATAACCGTTTATTTGATAAACAGTTAATAGTTTACGAACACTTAGATAATTTGTTAAAAACCCCGCTTTTTTATTCAAAACGTATTCTTTCAAATTATTATGCAAATCGTGCTATGATGCATTCCAAATTGAATGAGCAAATATTAGCCGAAAAATATGGATATCTTTCCCTGCGGAATAAAAATAGCGATTATTTATTTTATTTGATCAATTTATGTGGTGTGTTAATAAAGCAGGATAAAAAATCGGACGCGCTAAAGCTAATGAGAGACGCTATACCTGAACTTAAAAATACCAATAACAATTACTATAAAATAGGTTTTTCTTCTTTCTACATCCGCACTTTAATCATAAATAATCAAACGGAAAAAGCTGTTAATTATGCAACTCAGTATTTTGAAGCTTATAAAAAGGAAATTTTTGAACATCGTTGGCATCTTTATTTAAGTTCCTATTTTTATGTTTTGATGCAGGCTGAAAAATATAAAAAAATCATCTCTTTATCAAAAAGGTATAATTTGGTGCAGAAAGAAAAGCAAAGAATAGATCTTCCGGATTATTTACCATCTATCGAATTCTATTCATACGCTGCTGAATATCTTGAAGGTCAAATAAGTAGAGATAAGTTAGTTGGCGTATTTATCAAATTAACAGAACCCATCTTGAGAGATAAGTACCGTTCAAGAAGAATTGTTGAATTGTTAGACGAATTATCATTACAATTGCCTGAGGAAATAAAAAGTATAAAGAAAGAATTAAAAAAGGGGAATTTATAAGATTACAAATTCCCCATAAATAACAGGATTTATTTAAGCTTCTCCACCAAAACCCATCGGGATAGGAGGAATCATATTATTTTCGGGAACTTTTATTTTACCATTTTGCTGCTCATATTTGGCGATGTTGTCTTGCAGAGCCATCAACAATCTTTTAGCGTGTTCAGGTGTAAGAATAATGCGTGATTTTACGTTTGCCTTTGGCGTTCCCGGCATTAAACGGATAAAGTCAACTACAAATTCCGATGTAGAATGTGAAATAATTGCGAGATTAGAATAGATACCTTCGGCAACTTCGGCAGAAAGTTCAATGTTTAATTGGTTTTCTTGATTGTTTTCCATAATTATATGTTGTTTTTTGTTTTTACGTGATTTGGAAACAAAGATACGAAGATATTTGCAATTTTTCGATTTACAATTTATGTTGATGAAAAAAGTAAATTTACTCAATTACTTAATTGCTCAAAACTAAATTAGGCAAGAATACATCCTACAGCAATACTGTAGAACTTGGAAAGTGAAGATTCGCTTCGGGAGGTAAGTACGCATGGTTTTTCTGTTCCTTGTAAAATTCCACCCATTTGTGCATTAGCAAACAATGCTATACCTTTATAAAAAACATTGGCGCAAGCAAAATCAGGAAAAATAAGTATATCAGCGTCTCCCAAAATTGGTGAGGGAACGTTTTTAATTCCTCCTCTTTCTGTATCTAACGCTAAAAAAATATCCAATGGTCCATCCATAATAACATCGCCAAATTCTCCCATTCGCCACATTTGCATAATATCCAAATAGTCTTGCATAAACTGTATTTTTGGATTTGCTACTTCTGTAGCGTGAATTAAAGCCACTTTAGGTTGTGCGAATCCAAATTTTTTACATGTGTTAATCGCATATTTTATCACTGCAACACGCTGTTCAAGTGTGGGGTAGGGAATTACGGCAGGATCAGAGAAGAAGACCAATTTATGATAATTGGGAATTTCGAATGCCGCGTTATATGTAAGAACGTTTCCTTTAGGTAATAATCCTTTATCTTTATCTAAGATTGCACGAAGAATAACATCTGTATTTACCAAACCCTTCATCAAAATATCACATTCACCTTGTTTTACCATTCTTACGGCTTCAAGTGTAGCATCATTCGCCTCGGGCTTATCAATAATATGGATGTGAGATGAAATATTTGGTTTTTCCAATAAATAAGATTCTATAACAGCTACATCTCCCACTAAGTATGCCTCTACAATTCCTGCTTCTACTGCCATAATTACAGCTTCCAATGTATGAGAATCAACCGCATTGGCAACAGCCATGCGTTTACGCGTTTCGGCTTCGGATAGATGTGATGTGAGGTCTTTAAAAGATTTTATTGGTTGCATAAAAGCGCATTTAATGTAAGAAGCTATTGCAAATATAAGTAATAATTATTCAGTGTGCAACTCTTTATTTTTTAAGCGGATAGCAAAAATATTCTTCAAATTACAAATAGTTATATAGAAAAATCTTTTTCAAAAAGTTTTATACAAAAGCGGCGTTTTGACTTTCAAAAATAATGAAAAAAAGGAAAAAATATTTTTTTGGATTTTGAAACTTTTTTTCTGAAAACAAAATCCTTCATATCGTTGTTTAATTTTCATTAAGATAAAAAATGACTTATGAAACAAACAATTAAAACCGAATGGAAAGGCGATATGGCTTTTGAGACCGATTTAAATGGTCATAAATTAGTAGTAGATGCAGCAGACGAAGTTGGTGGACACAATTTAGGTCCGCGCCCTAAAATATTGATGTTGGCTGCTTTAAGCGGTTGCACCGGAATGGATGTGGTTTCCATACTCAAAAAAATGCGTGTAGAGGTGAAAGCTTGCAATATATATGTAGAGGCAGATGTGACAGAAGAACATCCGAAACATTATGAAAAAATGCATATTATTTATGAATTTATCGGTAAAGATTTACCAATGGCAAAACTGGAAAAGGCAGTAAATATGTCGCAAGAAACGTATTGTGGAGTAAGTGCGGTTTACAAAAAAGCTATGGAAGTAACTTCTGAAATACGCGTTGTAGAAGCATAAAAGAAAACGTCCGGCAGGGCGTTTTTTTATTAAGTCATCTCACACTTGCATTAAATCTGATATTATCTGATTGGAAATAAGAATTCCGGACTGTGAAAGGGAAAGAAAATCGTTTTTTTCAATTAAAAATTTCCTATCAATATATTTTTTTGCATTTTTCATTAAAAATTCAAGCGCTTTTTTATTAAAATTATTTTTTACAAAATTCAAATCTATTCCTTCTTTAGTTCGTAGCCGAACCATAATGTAATCATTGTATTTATCGTTCTCAGATAAATCTTCCTTTTCAAAATAGATTTTATTCTCTTCTATGCTATTGCAATAATTATTAATAGATGCAACGTTCCATTGTCGTGAATTGCCATCATAAGAATGCGCTGAAGGACCTATTCCAAGATAAGGAATTTGTTGCCAGTACGAAGAATTGTGCCGTGAACGGAATTCTTTTTTTGCGAAATTGGAAATTTCGTACTGTTCAAAGTCATTTTCACTGCACTCTTTAATTAAAAGTTCGTACATTTTCACCATTATTTCATCATCAGCAGCGGTAACTTTTCCTTGCTGCAATTGTTTCCAAAGCGGCGTATTCTTTTCATACGTCAATCCATAAGCGGAAATATGTTGAATGTCTAATTCAAATGCCTTTTCAAGTTGTTTTTCCCACGATTCAAAAGTTTGAAACGGCAATCCGTAAATTAAATCGATGCTGATGTTTTCAAATCCTGCGAATTTAGCGTTTTCTATGGATTCAATAGCATCATTCGCATTGTGCCTTCGATTGATAAACTTTAGTTGTTTATCGTCAAAGCTCTGAATTCCAATACTTAAACGATTTATTCCCGTTTTTTTTATCGATTCCAGATATTCAAAAGATAAATCATCAGGATTGGCTTCCAACGTTATTTCGGCATTTGCAGAAAGATGAAAATATCTTTTTATTGCATCTAAAAGTAATTTTATTTCGTTTGGAGATAATGTGGAAGGTGTTCCTCCTCCAAAATAAACAGTTGAGATTTCATTGTCAGGCAAATAATTTTTGCGTTGTTCTATTTCTAACAGCATTGCGTTCAATAAACGGGATTTTTCTTTAAAATCTACTTTTGAAAAGAAATCACAATACGTACATTTTGTTTTACAGAAAGGAATATGAATATAAATGCCGGACATTTTTTAGCGGTAAAAAGTAAGTATTTATAGCTTCTGGTGAGAAAAACGGTTGTTATAAGTTAAATAGTATCTAATTGAAAATTCAGAGTGAAAATATTATAAACTCCAAGCTAAAAAATTAATAGAGGTCTTTTATCAAAATATTCTCACGAACAGTATCAATTTCTAACTGCATATTAAGCATTTTATTCCAAATGGTTTCCATTTCTTCCGATTTATTATTGAGAAACAGTTCAGAACCTTTTTTGTCTATTTTAGAATATAATACATTTATAGTGAGCTGATTAATATCCATTGCGGGATAATAAGCCCTGTCATTTAAATCATCATCCGCTACTTCTATTATGATATTGGCGTCCGTTAAAATTTGTAGTACTTGATTCAATAAACGGATGGGAAGTCTATATTCTTTAATTATTTCTTGTACTTTAATAGGAGGTTTGCTTTGTTCAAACCTTTTTACAATAAGATAAGTTACAAAGACAGTCAGATATTTTTTATATCTGGCGCTGATATTATCCGTATCCACTTCATAATCGTAATACCTTAAATTTTGTGAAGCATAAGAAATTTCAGCTCCTAAAAGAACAATTAGGCAAGAAATATTAATCCAAAGCAATAGCAATGGAATTGCCGCAAATCCTCCATAAACTGCATTATAACGTGTTAAATTAATTTGTCCGTTAACATAGAGCATTTGAAAAATTTGATAAGCCGTTCCTGCTACAATACCTGCAATCAGAGCATTTACAAACCTTACTTTGGTATTGGGAATAACCCAGTACATAAAAGTAAACATTATCCAGCTGATAATGAAAGGAACAAAGAAAACAACTATTTTTAATAACGGGCTAAAAAACTGATATAAAAACGATTGTGAAAGAATGGTATTAAAGTATATGGATAATCCGCTTGTAACAACGATTAGGATAGGCAAAATAAACAATCCTGAAAAAAGTATAGTAAACTGACGGATAATAGAGCGAGATTTTTTTACCTGCCAAATAGTGTTAAAGGCATTTTCTACCTGCATAAAAAAATTCATCACAGCATAAACCAAAATAGCTAAACCAATTCCTATAAATATTCCTCCTTGTGTGGTTGCCAAATACTTTTCAACAAAATTCATTACGGTGGGAAGCATATTCGCTTGTGCTATGAAAGTATCAGAAAGAGCTTTTTCAATGTATGTTTCTATTCCAAATCCTTTACCTATAGCAGTAATCAAGGCAATAATGGGAACAACGGCAAATGTAATAGAGTAGGTAAGCGCTGCCGCTCTTACACCAAGTCGGTTAGTGTAATAACCTCTTATGGCTAAATAAAGAGTTTTTATGATGTTGTAAAGAATACGCTTGCCGTGGGAAAGTTCACTTACAGTTATGCGCCAGATGTCATAACGGACGAAGTCATGAAGTTTCTGGTAAATGTCAGAGATTTTGCTCATATTTGTCCCTTAATTTCCCTTGGGGGAAATTGATAATATGTTTTTATTATATGATTTTACCACAAAAAGCCCGATTTAAAGGATTTAATGGCTCATTTCTAAATAAAAAAACAGCAGGTTTGTAAGCCGGGTTCTGTGTTCCGTCCCGATATTATCGAGACAAAATGTTTGTCATTTATCTTGTTCTGGCATTGCTGACAGAATCTGAGCGATCTACCCCCCGGCATCGAACGAGCAGTTCTACATGCGCCGGTATACGCGATCTTGCAACCCATAAGGTGTACGGCAAATCACATCACTGTGACTTCCGGTGAGCTTTTACCTCGCCTTTTCACCCTTATCCGCCAGTTGGTGGACGGTTATTTTCTGTTACACTTCTCTGCCATTACTGACAGCTTCCCGTTAGGAAGTATGGCGCTCTTTGTTGCCCGGACTTTCCTCCCCATAAATACAATGGAGCGACAAACCAACCTGCTGTAAGTTACAAAGATAGTAGATTTTTTTGTTTTAATAAAAAAATCTTTTTTGTTGAGTTATATTTGACAGTTGATAGTTTAAGGTAAAGCTCATTAATAAAACAATAAACATACCGGCGCGCCTATAGAAACATCCTGATTGAGTTTTTTTAGTTTTCCATTACATTGTTTACGACTAAAAATGGTAATATTATCTGTTTTTTGATTACCAATAAAGAGAAATTTCCCATCGGGCGATATCGCAAAATTTCGCGGTGCATTTCCGCCCGTAGAATATGAGGATTTTTTGGTTATTTTTCCGTTTTTCTCTACTTTGAAACAGGTAATATCATTTGCTTCGCCTCTATTGGTAGCATAAAGAAATTTTCCATCGGGTGAAAGATGAATATCAGCTGCACCATTTGCAAGTTTTGAATTATTTATAACTGAACTTGTCTGAATTGCGTCGAGTTTTCCTTCAGATGAAAATTCAAAAACGGTTAAATCCGCATTTAATTCTTGAAGCAGATAAAGATATTTTCCATCTTTAGAGAATGCTGTGTGGCGTGGACCGCTATGTTTTTTGAGAATTTTTACGTCAATTTGTGTAAATATCTCATTTACGGAATTTGGATTATAAGCATAACTATAAATGCAGTCGGTTCCTAAGTTTGTAGCAATCATATACTTTCCATCGGGTGAAAATAATACTTGATGGACATTGCTTGGTCCAAATTTTCCTCTCCCGAACATCTTTCGTTGGTGTGTAATTGTTTTAACTGTATCAGTAAGAAAACCATCATTTTTTCTTTCGAGTACAGAAATTGTTCCGTTGCCGTAGTTTGCTGTGATAACGTGTTTCTCGGTTACATTTACAAAACACGGTCCTGCGTTTCCTAATGGAATTTTATTTAAAAATGTAAGTTTATTTTCTTTTTCTTCAAAACGAAAGGCGCTTACAGCGCTATTCTCACCCGATTCATTTACAGCATACACAAATTTTTTATCGGGAGAAAATGCTAAAAAACTAGGATTGTCTGTGGTTGCAGCCAAATTCTGTGAAACCANTTTNCCTTTTTTATCAAATGAAAGCGCGTAAATTCCGTCGCTTTTCCCATTGGTATATGTACCTACAAGCATTCTATACGCAGAATTTTGTCCAAAAACCCACATTCCGAACATCATAAAAGATATAATAAAAATTCGTTTTAGCATAAAAAGTTATTTTAATTCAAATTCGTTACCCGAAGCAGGAATTTCAATATTTTGAAATCCGTTTTCATACAGGCGATTCTGATATGCTTGTTGCACTTCGTATTCTCCGTGAACGAGGAATNTTTTTTTTATTTCGAAAGTATTTTGACATTCCAAAAATCGAATCATCTCATTATAATCAGCGTGTCCGGAAAAAGCTTCTATTTTAGCAATGGCAGCTCTAACAGGATGGATTTCCCCAAAAATAGAAATTTCTTTTAATCCCGGCTCCTGTATTCGTGCTCCTAATGAGGATGGCGTACAATATCCTACAATCAAAATAGTGTTTTTAGGATTTGAAATGTTGTTTGCAATATGGTGTTTGATGCGTCCGGCTTCCGCCATTCCCGAAGCTGAAATAATTATACAAGGTTCGTCTGTTTCATTTAGCGCTTTTGATTCTTCAACTAACTTAATGTAATGCAGACTGTTAAATCCAAAAGGATCTGGATCNGTTTTCATTACTTCCTTAATATCTTTATTTAAATCATTTAGGTGCATTCGAAAAATATCGGTAGCATTTACTGCTAACGGACTATCTACGTATACGTTTATTTTAGGTAGTTTTCCCTCGTTAAAAAATTTATTCAGTACGAATACAATTTCCTGCGTACGACCAATTGCAAATGAGGGAATGATTAATTTTCCACGTTTTTTCACACATGTATTTACAATAATTTTCAACAACTCATCTTCCATATTTTTTACCGATTGATGCAAACGGTC